>DOWN01000259.1:0-14480 GCA_003519545.1 Bacteroidota bacterium | reverse complement strand
CCATATAAATAATCTTTATCTTCCATCATTTCTTTCATACCCCAGGCAAAGTCAGGTAAATCCATTTTGAAAAAATTTCCGAAAAATAACAGATTAGTTTTTTTATTTAAGATATCTTCTTTTGTAAATTTTCCGTCAGTAATTTTTGGTCTTGTTACCATAACGGCAAATATTATACAGACAAGAGCCACAGCCATAAGTAAAAATGTAGGAAATATAAGTTCAGGTGCTTTTGGCAGTTTCCTTAACATTATTGTAATTATACCGCCGAGAATCAATGTGTTAATACTTATCATAATATTTGCCTTAGTATCTGCCATTGCTGAAAAATCAACATGAGTTCTCATAACATTTCTGAACATAGTTTCAATGCCTCTTCCCGGGCTGCTTTTCTCTTTTGCTTTGTTTTCCTCTTTTAGTTTACCTGCTAACTCTTTTTCTTCTTTTTGTTTTTTATCTTCAAGTTTTTCTGAAATCTTTTTTAATTTTTTTTGTATCTTAAGATAATTATCAGTTTTAGTTTCTTCAAATTCACTTTTAGCGTAGAGAGTATAAAATTTGTGTTTCGCAAAAAAATCATTGTTCTTGTTTAACCAGTCAACATCACTGATTTTTTCACCGGTTGTTTTCTCAAGTTCAATTTTCAGTAATTCATTATACTCTTTATATTCTTTGCTTCCAAGATGTGATAAATCAGCATCGCAAATAACTTCTTCCATCAAATTTTTAGGAGATACTGGAATTGTAGTAGCAAGAATAAGTTCTTTAACTTTTTGGATTTTTTCGGGAGGATAATTTTTTGATTTCAAAAATTCTTCGGCGAATTCTGCTGACTTAATTTCATGTCCTTCTTTGCTCACAATATATCCGGTGTCGTGAAACAAAGCGGCTAGCGTTACTAATTCAAGTTCTGATTCATTTAATCCGGATTTCTTTCCGATTTTTTGTGCGGATTCGGTAACTTTAGTTGTATGCAAATAATTGTGATATACATATTCTGGAGATAATTTATCTCTGAATAGATTAAAAACAAATTGATTTGCCGAAACGGTAATATCACTGTTGAGATTCATTACCAAATCTACAAATAATAAAAGCCAAAATTAATGAAATTTTTATTCAAGAAATTTGACTTCACCGGTCTCAACATCATAAATCGCACCTACAATCTTTATTTTACCATTATCTTCAAGTTCTTTCAGAGCAGGACTTCTTCTTCTTATTTCATCCATTCCCATTTTAACATTCAATCTTGTAACAAGTTCTACAAAAGATGAATTTGATGAAGTAAAAATATTTGATGATAATAAAAATTTTGCAGAGTCAACAGCGGGATGTATTTCATTTAAAACGGTTGTTATATTTCCAAACTCAACATCATCAATCGCACCTTTAACAGCTCCACAATTTGTATGTCCAAGAACTAAAATTAATTTAGAACCGACAACATTACATCCATATTCCATACTTCCTATAACTTCATCTGTTATAATATTGCCTGCTAAACTGTTAACAAAAATGTCTCCGATTCCGGTGTCAAAAATAATTTCAGAAGTTACTCTTGAATCCATACAACCGTGTAAAACTGCCCAGGGGTATTGACCTTGTGAAGTCTTTTTAACTTCAGTATGGTATTCTCTTTCAAGACGCATATTATTTATAAATCTTGAATTACCTTCTTTAAGAATATTAATAACTTCATCGGGAGTTAATGACTGTTGGAATTCTCTTGTTTTAGGAAGTGTAACATCCTGTGCTAATAGGTTGCAATGAATGAGAAAAATAAATAAAATGATTGAAATTTTCATACCTTTTTTGTTAATTTTATAAAAACAATATTGGCAAATATTTTTAATTTAACAACTACCTAAGAGATGAAAACTACAGTAACAACACTTTTAGTTTTAATTGTTCTCGGCTTAACTTTGAACGAAACGAAAGTTAAAATAAAACAGTCAGGAGCAATGAAATCCCTTGATTACTGGAATGATTCCAGAGCGTATCCCAATAAATTATTACCTGAAACAGGTTTTTACGATGCTTACGAATATGAGAAATCTATGAATAAGACTATTGATAATAGCGTCAATGATGAGTGGAAAGAAATTGGTCCTCATAATATAGGGGGCAGAACTCTTGCTTTGTGTATTAATCCAGTAAACCCTAATACAATTTACGCCGGCTCAGCAGCAGGCGGTCTTTGGGTTTCACATACAGGCGGAGTAGGAGTTGTTGCCTGGAAAAGAATTGAAACAGGATTTCCGGTTTTAGGTGTCGGTGCAATTGCGATGCATCAAAGCGATACCAATACAATTTATATCGGCTCCGGTGAAGTTTATGCATATCAGAATTCTATTGGCGGTCTTACAATTAGAACTACAAGAGGAAGTTATGGAATTGGAATATTGAAATCTACAAACAACGGACAGACATGGACGAAATCTCTCGACTGGACTCAAAATCAGAGAAGGGGAGTGATGGTGATTAGAATAAATCCTTTGAATAAGAATGTTGTCTATGCAGGAACATCTGAAGGTACTTATAAAAGTTATAACGCAGGCGGTAACTGGTCTTTAATTGATACGACGAAAATGGTAACTGATATTGTTATAAATAATGTTGATACTAATTATGTTTATCTTGCATGTGGAAATTTAAATTCACCGGGAACAGGCTTGTATAGAAGTTCAAATGCAGGCACAAGTTTTCAAAAGATGAGTGGAGGATTGCCAAACAGTTGGGGAGGTAAAGCAATTTATTCTATGCACAAAGCAAATCCTGATATAATTTATGCAAGTATCGGTAACGGAAGTGCAACAGGAGCGGGCACATGGCTTTGCAAAACAACAAACAAAGGAACAAACTGGAGTATTGTTAACACGACTGATTATGCAACGTATCAAGGTTGGTATTCACATTTTGTTGGAGTTCATCCGACAAATCCAAATGATGTTATTGCCGCAGGTATTGATGTGTTTAAATCTACAAACGGCGGAACAACATTAGATATTAAAAGCAGTTGGTCAGTTTGGGATTTCGGAAGAACACCTATTGGTGGACCTGAAGGACCTCCGAATTATTCTCATGCGGATCATCACGCAATTGAATATCATCCGACAAATCCAAATATTTTTTATATGGCAAATGATGGTGGAGTTTTCAGATCAACAGACGGTGGAAATACATTTGAAGGATGTAACGGAAGTTATCAGACAACCCAGTTTTATATGGGAGCATCTTCTGCAAATCAGGACTCAATGTTCAGTATCGGAGGAATGCAGGATAATGCAACGGCATGGTATGATGGAGATCTTGCCTGGTATAGAGTTATTGGTGGCGATGGAACAGGTACAGGTATAAACTGGCAGAATAATAATATAGTTTACGGAGCGGCACAGAATTTACAAACTTTCAGATCAACTGATAAAGGAATATCTTTTTCAGGAGTGACAATGGGTTCAGGTGGAACAGTAGGATTTTTAGCACCTTATATTTTGGGTATAAGTAATTCAAACATTGTATATTCAGGCAGATCAATAATTCATAAATCAACTAACGGAACATCAGGATTTACAGCACAGAACGGAGGAGTTGCATTGAATGGAACTAATCCACCGCTGGCAATGGGTATATCATATACAAATCCTGATATTTTATATGTATCAACATCTCCGATCTCAAACTCAAATGTAATGTTCAGAACTACGAATGGCGGAACAAACTTTGTGAATATTACAAACGGATTACCTAACAGGTATATAACAGACATTGCAGTTGATCCTGCAAATGATCAGAATGTTTTTGTTGTGGCATCGGGTTTTGGAAGTGGGCATGTTTTTAAATCAACAAACAGAGGAAATAACTGGACAGATATTACAAACGGTTTACCTGATTTACCAACAAATGCGATTGTAGTTGATAATCTAAATAGTGATATAATTTATGTTGGAAATGATTTGGGAGTTTATCTTACAACAAACGGTGGAGTTAACTGGCAATCGTATAATACAGGTTTGCCTGTAGGTTGCGTTATTTATGATATTAATATTGTGCGACTCAGCAGGAAGTTAAGAATTTTCACACATGGAAACGGAAATTTTGAAAGGAAGATGTATGACGGAACGGTTTCTGTTACGGGTGGGAATGAAGTTATCAATGGATTTGATCTAAAACAAAATTATCCGAATCCATTTAATCCTGCGACAACGATTGAATTTTCAATACCAAAAAGTTCATTTGTAAAGTTGGTGATATATGATATTTGTGGCAGGGAAGTTGAAAAGATTGTTAATAAAGAAATGAGTCCGGGAAGTTATCGAATCAATTGGAATGCTGCGAGTTTTCCAAGCGGAACATATTTTTATAGACTTCAAACCGGAGAATTTTCTGAAACGAAAAGAATGATGCTTGTGAAGTAGGAAATAAATTTAGGCTTGGTAAAACAAAAAAGGGGCTGGAGCCCCTTTTTGTTTTATGATATTTAATAAGGTATGTTAAATATCAATATTCATCTCAATTTTAAATATCAATTTGATATATTAATTTTTATGAAAAAATTAAATATCAATTTTAGATATCAAGTTTAAATATCGAAACCGAATAATACTCCGAAATAAAATCTCCATTCTTTTCCGTACGTTACTTGTTCGTTTCTGAATTCTCGTGTGAATTGATCAAGTCCATAAGCGGCGTCAAAGAAGATTGAAGTAGGGAAGACGTAAAATGAAAATGCTTGCAGTCTTAATTGTGCTCCAATATCTTTTTTGAAATCACTTAATTTTACATCACTTCCATTCCAGGCATAACCATAATCACCGTATAATGATAAATATAATTTATCAAAATAAACCGGTGATAATCTGAAATCAATATTCTGTAATAAGGGTAATCTGTAAGTAACATTTAAACTTGCAGCACGACCACCTCCAAGAGAATAAAAAGGATATCCCTTCATTCCCGGAAGACCTGATACATAATAATTATAAAAATCATCTACAGGAGGTCCAAACACTGTTCCACCATATAATTTAAATGATAATGAATGCTCATTATTAAATAATCCAAATGATTCAAGCCATTCACCTTCAACTTTATGTAGTTTATTAGTTTGAAATTTTGAAATCAATCTTCCGTCATCAGTTACTTCAAGTTCAGGATTTATATCTGACATTTCATAATCATATTTTAATTTCACTTTTCTTCCGATAGGATTAATATCGGAATTTTTTGTCGGATATGTATAATCAAAATTATATTCGAGACCTAATGAATTTGATTTAAAATAATCATCGGATGACGATCTTACAAAAATTCCCGATTGCGGAATAACAAACGGACTAATAATAGATGAATATTTCTGAACGGAATATTTAAATTTAAAATCATGATTAACATTAAACATTTTCCAAGCCATTGAAAAATCAAGTGCGAGCAAATTATATTCAACACCAACACCAAGTGTATCAACACTTGCAATCAGGTCAGCGGTTGTCTTTCTGGTAACGTTATATCCTTCAAGTGAAAATTGAGGAACAAATTGCAATTGTCTTGTGAAAAATTCATGGAAAAACGGAACACCGTTATTATAAGTGAACTGTAAAAACAGATCTCTCTCTCCACGTTTATTTATTGAAGCACCTCCAAAAATCGAAAATCTGCTTAACATTTCATCAGAGTAAATGTATAGACCGGGTTTAAGGTCATCTAAAAAACTATTTCCTTCGGTATAATTATCATATCTTAACACAGGGAAAAATGAAAGTTGAGTAAATTGATTTGAATATGGTTTTGATTTATAATCAGGAATTTTACTGTCATCAAATTCTCTAAGCTCAACCCAGTTAAAATTATTTTTACCTTCGGATGTTAATGAATCAGTTGATGCATACTTTTCTATTAACTTTGGAAATCTTTTATAAGCAACAATATTTTTATCAAATGAATTTGAATAATTATTATAAAGTGAAATTTTATATCCGTCTGTTTCATAAGACGAATAAACAAGATTTCCGTTATTATCAACAGAACTCATAAATGCACCACCGAGAACATTTGTAATCTGTTTTGTCTCTTTAGTATCAAAGTTATAAGAATAGACATTAAAAATTCCTGTTTCATTTGATGAATAATACAAAGTTTTTCCGTCAGCAGAAAGTTCAGGGTTTCTTGCATCCACTCCGGGTTTATCTATAATGAAGTTCATATCACCGGAAGTGATATCAATCATTGCTAATTTTCTTGATTCTTTCCATGCGTAATCAAATATAATACTTTTGCCGTCTTTTGTGAATACAGGATTATAAACCTGTTCACCATCATTGAATGCTGTTATAGGATCATTATTTTTTCCGTTGGCATCAGCAATTTGCAAATTCAAAGTTCCGTCTTTATTCACGACAAAACAAATTAATTTTCCGTCAGGTGAATAAGCAGGGGAGTAAGCCCTCAAATTCGTAGTCAAACGTGTTTCTTTTTCTGTTTTAATATTGTATTCATATAAATCAAAAACAGTAACGTGATGAATTGTCGGAGGTGTATTTCTTTTTGCGAAAATAATTTTGTTTCCATCAGGATGCCAGGAGTAAGAAGTTGCAACCGGAGCGGTTAAAATTTTTGATTTTTTAGTTGCTACATCATAAAGCATTAAGCCGGTAGTACCATAGTCAAAATCCTGATTTGAAAGATATGAGATTTTTTTTCCGTCAGGAGAAAATTTAGGATAATAATTTGCAAAACCTTTCTTTTCAATTAATTCACCTTTTAGTTCAGATTGTCTAATCCCTGCTACTCGGTCATTATATTCTGTTTGTAAATATTTTTGCCATTCATTGTATAATTCCTGTCCGTTCTTACCTATAGCATCTTCGCATGCGGCATCAAAACTCCAGTTTGTAAGTTCAGCAAGACCGTCCGTTATTGTTCTCAGTTTATCCTCACCATATATATCAGCAATGTATCTTGTTAATGCAAATCCTGAATTATAAATTGATTCCGCTTTTAGTGATGTGATTGTTGCAAACTGTCCCATCTCATTCCATGTTAACATTTTTGCACCGAGAACCTGCATACGTAAAATCATATCTCTGTGAGCATCCCAGTAATCATAAGATAATTGTTGTCTCTGATACTGTGCTGTACCTTCAGCGAACCAGGCGGGAACTGTTACTCCTGAAATAGGATATGATACAATAACATTAGGATAACCATATAAAACGTCAGGTCTTCTTTCTTCTTCGTAATCTAAAACCTGTAAATAAAATGCCGGCAATTCCTGTGCAAATTTCATTGCTGTTTGAATCTGAACAATGTGAGTAAACTCGTGTGTGATAACATTTCTTAACCAGTTGTGTGTTCCTCTTAAATCAAAATCCAAAGGAGATGCGAAAATCGATACTCTGTTTCCAAAATAATCAGCCGCTCCATTTGCAATATCGGAAACGTCCGTAATTATGAAAGTTGTTTTTGAAGATGGCTTATGTTGATATAGCGATGTAATCGGACCATAAACATCTTCAGCAATTTTAGCGGCAGTCATTGCTGTCCTTTCAGTTCCACTGTGATAATTGATTATAAAGTGTGGAGTTTCAATAGTGAACCAGTCAAGTTCCGGATGAGGGTCAAATTGAGCCTTAACTGAAAATGGAACAAAAATAAAAAACAAGAATAAAAGAAAAATATATTTTATTTTAATCATTGATAAAAGAATACTTTAGTTTTAATTTGCAGAAATACAAAAAGGTAAACAATCTTATATAAGCAATGAGATTTGATTTAAAAGTAGGTAAAAAGTTTTTTATCGGGTTTAAAAATTTAAATTATTAAAATTGCCTATGAATTAAGTTATACAGCAAAATCTAAAATTTTTGACAGTTCTTCAAGTTAAAAAACATATAATATCATTAAAACCTTCTTTAGGGATTTATATTTTTTCCCTTTTAACAATTTTATTGTTAACCGGTTCCGTTAATGGACAAGGTAGAAGAGACTGGGATAGAGGCTCAGGTTTTGAATATCAATATGGTGATTCTATTGATGTAAAAATCAGTGATTCGCTAAAAGCAATTCAGGATTCTCTGAGAAGATTACCGGTTGACTCTACGGCAAGAATAAAATATTTCACATATGAAGGTGAATATTCTCCTATAACTGATTTGGAAGAATATTCGCATCCGCTCTTAATGGGGAATTCCGGAAGAGTTCAATATTCAGTCAGGTTTGACAGTAATCAGGTTATTATAACCGAAACCATTTTAGAATTTGATTTAAAAATTCCACTCGTAATACCTCTTGAAGAATATATTAATTCATTATCGCAAGTAAACCAAAACAGTATCTTTGATGAAATCTTCAAAGAAAAATATCAGGGTTTAGTTACTGATGATTTAACTCAACTTTTTGAAAAGTTTACTGATATTACAATTCCGCTTCCTTTTAAAACTGAAACGATTTTCGGACCACCAACGGTAAGTCTTAGAATTAATGGTAATATTGATATCACCGCTTCATATCAGAATATAACTTCTGATCAGTTAGTTACAACTCAAGCATCAAATACTCAAAACAATATTAATTTTAAACAGGAAGTTTTTGTAACTGCAAAGGGTACTATCGGTGATAAATTAACGATTGATGCGGATTGGAATACACAAAGAGTTTTTGATTTTGAAAATCAGTTAAAGATAAAATATGAAGGTTATGCGGATGAAGTTATAAAAAGAATAGAAGCGGGTAACGTATCATTAACTACAAACTCCGGATTAATACAATCAACACAGGCATTGTTTGGGGTTAAAGGTGAATTTCAGTTAGGACCTCTTTCATTATCAACGGTATTTTCACAAAAGAAAAGTAAACAGGAAACAAAAGATTTTACAGGCGGAGCGGCCGATCAGCAATTTACAATTAATGTTTTCAATTATTCTACTAACCATTATTTCATTGACACATTATATAAAAGAAGTTTCCTTGAAAAATATAACAGTACAACATCGAGTTATTCTACATTTGTAATTGAGAACAGAATTATATCGGATGAAACTTCACTTGAAGTATGGGTGCAATCACCTCAAACTGAGACTAATAAAAGATTTGCTGTAACACATATAGACTTACCTCAATTACCTCCGACCGGATACGATACTTCTTATTATAATATACAGGAAATACAAGGTGTAAGGTATGCGAGTTTTTTCCGTAAACTTACAAAAGATTTAGATTATGAGATTGATGAAGATGCAGGATTTATAACTTTAAAAACTAATATTCCTCAGAATTATGCAGTTGCTATTACATACAGAACACAAAGTGGGTTAACATTTGGAACTCCCGGATTTTCAGTTCAATCTTCCGATACATTAATTCTTAAACTTGTAAAGAGTAATATTATAGACCCGGTGATTACTCCTCTTGCCTGGGAAAAAATGATGAAAAATGTTTACAGGTTACCGGTATCAAAAATCATTGAATCAGGATTTGAACTTAAGGCATTATATTTTAATGATGGTATTTATAATCCTAATTTACCAGGTGCAAATAAATCTTTGTCAACTATGCTTGATATTGACCGATATACTGGTAACACAAGAACAGGAGGACCTGATGATCAGTTTGATTTTATTAATGGACTTACAATTAACAGATCAACGGGGGATGTTATTTTCCCTACTTTAAGACCTTTTTGGGATAATCTAATCCGAGAAGGTGTTGATTCCATTTATTATTATTCACAGTTATACACAAACAGAAATCTTGATGCTCAAAATGCCACGAACGCAAACAGATATATTCTTCAAGGTAGAGCAAAAGGTGAAGCAGGCTTATCAAGCACGATAAATCTTGGTTTAAATGTTGTTCCCGGTTCTGTTAAAGTTATGATTGGAAGCACTTCTTTAAATGAGAATATTGATTACTCCGTAGATTATACGACAGGAACTGTCGTAATTAAAAATGCTGCCGCTTTGGCTTCAACTGATTTAAAAATTACTTATGAAACAAATGATTTATTCCAACTTGCTTCGAAAACACTTATAGGACTTAGAGGAGATTATAAAATAGATGAAAATAATTCACTTGGATTCACATTTATAAATCTTAAACAAGAAACATTAAATGACAAAGTAAGGATCGGTGAAGAACCAACTAATAACTCAGTATTCGGAATTGATTTTACTTCAAGAATAAAATCAAAATGGTTAACCCGGCTTGTAAATTTATTACCCGGATATAATACAAAAGAAGAATCTGAATTTACTATCAAAGGCGAATTGGCTTATTTAACTCCCGATCCAAATACAAAACGTTCTGCTATACCATCTGATAATAATGAATCTGTTGCTTACGTGGATGATATGGAAGGATCTAAAAAAATAGTTTCACTTGGGACAAACTACAGTTCATGGACATTTTCATCTGTACCACAAGATAATGACTTAGGAATGAACGATTCTTTAAGATTTATTAAAAGAGCAAAATTAAGATGGTATAATCTTCCAAATGCTGCAAATATCAAAGACATTTATCCGAATAGAGATGTCCAACCGGGACAGGAATCAATTACACCATTTATAATAGACTTCGATCCTAACCTGAGAGCAACTTATAACTATTCAAATACATATACGAGAGGTGATGGAATATTTTTCCCAAATATTGACAGGCAATCGAACTGGAATGGTGTGATGAAATATCTGAACACGACTTCAACAGATTTGATAAATGAAAATATAAACTTTATTGAGTTTAATATTCAACTTGACAGTTCTCAGTTAAATGCATTAAGGACAGGTAAATTTGTAGTTGAACTTGGAAGTTTTTCTAAGGATGCGTTATTCAATAGAGTGATGGATACTGAAGACAGAAACGGAAATGATATTCTTGAAATTACAGAAGATTTAGGTGTTGATTATAAAACTGATCAGGAAGAATTAGAAGAGTATAGATTAATATCAGGAAACACAACCGCTAATCTGACAGATTTTCCGAATAATGATCCTGCGGGTGATAATAACACTACGGGTACAACATTTGATGTTGACAGAATAAATGGTACTCAGGATAACAGAGATAAGGAAGGTGGAAACAGACCTGATACTGAAGACTTGAACAGAACTAGTGGATCTGTCAGTACTCCGAATGTTTATTTCAGTTATGAGATACCACTTGATACAAACAATAATCAGTTTATTTCAGGCAGAGGAAGAAACGGATGGGTATCAATCAGAGTTCCATTAAATGAATACACAAAAATTATTGGTAATCCAACTTTAAACAATATTGAGTTTGCAAGATTTTATCTTAAAGGTTTATCTCAAAGAGTTCAGTTTAGTTTATATGATTTTAATTTAGTAGGAAATCAATGGACAAAACCAAATAAAAGCGATACTACATATAATATTTCAATCGTAAGTTTGGAAGAAACTCCACAGATATACAGAAGTCCTGTGCCCGGAGATGTTTTGAGACAAAGGGTTCAGCAACAATCAGGTCAAAGTTTATTATCAAACGAGGCATCGCTTTCGCTTGATGTATTTGATTTAATAGATGGTGAAAGAAAACTTGCCGTTAAAGATTACAGATCACAACCATTGGATTTATTCAGTTACAGAAAATTAAAATTATTTGTAAATGGAGATCCTACTTTTAATTATACGAATGAAAATATATTTGATGCATGGATGCTTGTAAGACTTGGAACTGATTCACTTAATTATTATGAATACCGTGCTCCTATACATCCGGATATTCGTCCCGGAACTCCATGGAATTCTTTGAATGAGGTAAGTATAGATTTTGCAGATTTAACTGCATTCAAAATTTTACAGGATTCGATTAATACCACAACAGAGTTTCCTGTACCAAATGGACCACCGGGGTCATATTATATTATTAAGGGAAATCCTTTATTAACTTCCATTAGACAGATTTCTGTCGGTGTTGAAAAAAACCGTCAGGCATTTAATGCAAGTATCAGCGGAAGTGTATGGTTTAACGAAATCAGAGTATTAAATATCGAGGATAATAATGGATATGCATTTAATTTGAATGCGGGAATTAAATTTGCTGATTTTATGAATCTCAATTTTAATTTTTCAAAAACTGATCCAAACTTCCATGCACTTGACGGCAGATTCGGATCAAGGCGGACTTCGCAAGCCTGGGACTTTAGCGGAACTATTAATGTTCATAAATTTATAAATAATGCTTTATCATCATTGTTCTCAGAAGAATGGAAAGACTTTTTAACTTTACCAATTACGTTCAGACACAGTGAATCAATTTATAAACCGAGATATTATCCCGGAACTGATATTGATATAGAAGAAGCAAGGGTGAGAAGATACAATCAGATTTTACAGCAAACCGGAGATGTTGAACTTGCGGAAAGACTTTCTAATAATATTGATTTAGAATCACAAACACTTGATATCAGAAATGAACTTGGAATACAGGGTATGAGATTCCAGTTTCCAAGCAATAATTATTTTGTAAAGAATTTTATAAACAGATTTGCTTATAACATAACGGCTACTTTTGGTAGTTCAAGAGATGTCACTTATGAAAAAAGAAATAATTTTGATGTAAGAGGAAGTGTTGATTTTGTTACTGATTTCGGACTGATGGATAATTTAAATTTAAACATCGGAAGATTATTTAATTTAGGTGATAATTATAAAGAAGGTAAGATATATTTGACTTTGCCATTCTTACCGTTTGCTCCATTGTTTTCAAATAATTTTAATGCAAGCACTGACTTTACAAGAAACAGAGAAGAGAGAAAACAAAGGGCATTAAGAATTGATGATCCGACAAGCAGAAATTTTAATGCGAACAGAGGATTTGGATTCGATTGGAAATTTATTGAAAACTGGGTTGTTGATATGTCGGGAAATTACAGATTTAAAGTTGGAAGTGATTTAAGAGAGTTTGAAACACTTGGAGATAGTCTTCAATCTCAAAGACCTGAAAATCAGGTTTTAGATCAGATATTTTTTAACAATGCATTTATAAATTTTGGTAAAGATCTGGATTATCAGCAAACGACAACTTTTAATCCTAAGTTTAATTTACCTTTCATAAATAAATTTATAGATTTTGGAGGTAATTATTCTGTTACATACGGATGGACAAATCCAAATACGACTGAAAATATAGGATATAATGTCGGATATCAGAATAATCTTACTGCGAATGCTACATTAAAATTCAGTGAAATCTTAAACATATTCAAAGGAAGTGGTAATCAGAATCCCGGAAGACTTAGAAGTGCATCATCAGATACTTTAAAAAGTTCACAGAATATTCTTGATATATTTAAAGTCTTTGGTACTTTCTTCCCTGATAATGTTACTGTTGCATTTACTCAATCAAATTTAGTTAGAAATCAAGGTGTGATCGGAAGACCGGGCTTTGGTAATTTCTGGATATCTCCTACTACAAAAGAAGAGTTTGGTCCTTCGAGATTTTATCAATTAGGATTTTCTCAATTCCCGGGTAATAGAGTTCCCGGTTTGCAGGTTCAGGATAATTATGATTTACAAAATGAAATATCTTTGACGAGTTCGGTATCTCCTATATTTCCGAATAATATAAGAATGAATTTGACATTTAAAAAGAAATGGGGATTTAATAACGGTGGTTCATTTGTTACAAATGAGCAGGGATTACTCGGAACACAAACATCCAAGAGCAGTTCAAACTCAAATTCGATTTCTATATTTTTCCCTGGTGACATTGAGAATTTTAATTATGTTCCTTCAGCAAATTCAACAGAGAATATTAATAATATAACTGAAGCATTTAAATCTAATGTCAGTTCGTTTCCGTTTCCAAACTGGAGTTTAACAATCTCAGGTGTAGAAAAATTTCCTTTGTTTGCTCAATTCGCACAATCGGTTAGTATAGATAATGCTTACAATGCTGATTTTCTGGAACGATATAGCATTGATCTGACAAGTTCGCTAATTCCACAGCAACTTTCTATAACCAAAGGGTTTAATCCACTGTTCGGAATGAATATTACTTTTAAGGAAACTTTCGGGGGAAATTTAAATGCGAATTTCAGAATCAGTTCAACTGCAACAAACTCATTATTTCCTGCATCAAGTTTAATTCAGACAACAAAGACTAATGATTTAAGTATAAACGCAACATTCACAAAATCAGGATTTGAAATTCCATTGTTTGGATTATCATTACAAAATGATATTTCTTTCTCGGTAACATACTCAAAAACAAATAACACACCTGTTGACTTCAGATATTCTGTGAATGCAGTTAACAACAGGGAAAGACTGCCGGGTAATGGTTCTGTAGTAACAACTTTTAATCCTGCCATTCAATATAGTCTAAGTCAAAAGGTACAGATGCAGTTATTCTATAAATATATCAGAACTGAACCGACAGAAAACACCGCCGCAACAATCCCAAGAACTTCTAACGAAGGCGGATTAAATATCCGTATAAGTATTCAGTAAAAAATAAAT
>DOWN01000098.1 GCA_003519545.1 Bacteroidota bacterium | reverse complement strand
TGTCCGTGCCGGATTGCAACTCTAAAAACAGAGAGCCTGTTTACTGCGACGAAAATTCAGACCTACAGCAACTCACAACCCAAATAGAAAGTTCATACGGTATTATAAATTTATCAGGGGTTAATGTTTCGGAAAAAAGATGGAATGAGGAATTTAAAAAATTGTTATATGACAGCAGGATTAATTCAACAAGACAATTAGTTGATGTTATGTCGGCTATGAAAAATAAACCTGAATGTTTTATTTCAATTTCAGGTGTAGGATTTTATGGAAACAGATATGATGAAATTCTCGACGAAAGTTCGACTCAGGGAATTGATTTCCTTGCAAGATTAGTAGTTGACTGGGAAAATGCCGCAAAAGAATCAGAGAAATTAAATATTAGAACTGTAATCTTCAGAACCGGAATTGTACTTGAAAAAAATAACGGTGCATTAAAAGAATTAATCAAACCGTTTAAATTTTATGCCGGTGGTTATATCTCCCCCGGAAGCCAATATATGTCCGTTATCCACATTGATGACCTGACAGAATTATTTTTATTTTGTCTGGAAAATAAAAATATAACAGGCGTATTAAATGCCGTATCACCTGAACCGGTAACCAACAAAGAATTTTCAAAAACACTCGGTAAAGTTTTAAAGAAACCCTGTTTATTTATAATTCCAGGATTTGCTCTAAAAATTATTGTAGGAGAATTTGCCGAAAGTTTAACCGGTGGACAGAGAGTCATTCCTAAAAAAGCAACCGACAATAATTTTAAATTTAAGTATTCCAATTTAAATTCAATATTGAATAATTTACTTAAGTAATGTCTATACTTTCAGAAATAATATTAAATACATTCCAGCAATTATATTTTGAATGGTCGGGAGAGTTATTCACTTCTCTCACACCAGTAATGCCAGGAGCATCGTTACGTAAAATTTACCGGCTTAAATCTGATAATTATTCCTGTATAGGAATTTACAATGATAACACAAAAGAAAATGTAGCATTTATAGATTTCACATATTATTTTGATAAAGCAGGAATTAATGTTCCGGAAATATATTCCGAATCGGAAGATAAAAAGTTTTATCTTGAAGAAGATCTCGGCGATAATAGTTTATATTCATTCAGTCTGAAAAACAATCCCGAAGATTTATATTACAAATCACTTGAAAAACTTGCTGACATTCAGAATTTACTTTACGACAAAATTGATTATTCTGTATGTTATGAAACAATAATATTTGATTCAGAGCAACTCGAATGTGATTTAAATAAATTTGAAAATCATTTTGCCGGTCAGTTTGATATTGAAATAAAT
Source organism: Bacteroidota bacterium (assembly GCA_003519545.1). GTDB lineage: Bacteria > Bacteroidota > Ignavibacteria > Tepidaquicellales > Tepidaquicellaceae > UBA9002. The sequence goes on along the minus strand of DOWN01000098.1, from coordinate 6,572 downwards.
AATTTTGGAAAAATTAAAAATAAACTTTTTGATATTCTCGAGGAATCCGACACTAAATATTTTTTATACCGTGATTTTCAACCCCGTAATATTATGATTCATAAAAATGATTTGTATTTTATTGATTATCAATCAGGCAGAATGGGATTGCCTGAATACGATGTTGCTTCATTTATATTTTCAGGAAGTTCATTTATTGACTCTGATAATTTCAGAAAATACTTTGACCATTACGTAAATAATTTCTATTCAAAATACGGAACGGGTTATCAATTCAGTTTTGAAAAATTTTTATATGTCGGCTTAATGAGAATTTTTCAAATGCTGGGAAGTTACGGATATTCTTATAAGATAAGAAAAAATGAGAGTTACATTCTTAAAGCGGGAAAACAAATTAAAAATCTTGAATATATAAACGGTCAGTTGAATAACTCACTCATATCTGAGTGCGTCGATAGGATTAAGTTTAGCGGCTTTGTAAGCGGGATAAACACCAAAAATAATTCCGACTGAACTGCAAACAACAAGTCCGATTACAACCCAGTCATAAGGTATAACAACAGGAGATTGAAGGAATAAACCTATTAAATTTCCCGTTACTATTCCGAGAAAAATTCCGATTAATCCGCCAACCTGGCAAAGGATAATCGCTTCAATTAGAAACTGTTTTAATATAGAATTACTTTTCGCACCGATTGCTTTTCTGATTCCGATTTCTTTTGTTCTTTCGGTAACTGAGACAAGCATAATATTCATTATTCCTATACCCGCAGCGAGAAGTGAGATAAAGGAAATAAATCCTGCTCCATATTTAAAATACTGAGTGAAACTATTTACGGTGCCAATCAAAGATTCATTGGAATAAATTTCAAAATTATTATCTTCACCGGGAGGGACTTTTCTTATCACTCTTAAAACAGAAATAATATTTTCAACAGAGGCATCATATTCTTCTTTGCTTGGTGCCTGAATTGCTATATTTATAGTTCTGTTATTCTTCCCGTAAATCTTATGCATTGAAGTTATAGGTATCAAAGCGAAATTATCATTGCTCTGTCCGAATGCTTCCCCTTTTGGTTCAAAGACTCCTATTACTTCAAAAGGATGATTATCAAGAAAAATCTGTTTTCCTATGGGATTCATATTAGGATAAAGTTTTTCTACAACATCCATACCGATAACCGCAACATTTTTTGCATAGTCCACATCTGTTTGAGATATAAATCTTCCTGTTTCTATTGCTCTGTTATTACACTCGAGATATTCCGGTATAACACCTCCGAGATAATGATTGGGGTTAGTCTTATCAAATTCAGATTTAAAAGTTTTTTCATATACGTAATCTTCAAGTGACATATATTTATAAATAGTTGCCGTATTCTGTAACCGCAATGCCTGATCATAAGTTATATCGGGACGGTTTCTGAATTTAGAATTTCCGCCCGGACCTCCCATTTGAATAGCGGGAAATTTCTGTACCTGAAAAGTATTGCTTCCGAGTTCTGACAAACCTGTTTCAATCCCTGCCTGAAGTGCGTTAAGCAAAGTCATTATAGCAATTATAGAAAACACTCCGATAATGATACCGAGCAATGTAAGCGTCGCTCTGAGTTTGTTAGTCTTGAGAGTGTTAAAAGATAATTTTATAATTTCTAATACAGGCATAAAATTTTTTTATTCATATCTTAAGGAATCAACAGGATCCATTTTAGCGGCTGTATAAGCCGGGAAAAAACCTGCAAGAATTCCGAACATAAGTGAAATAAACAATGATAAGACAACAATCCAAAGTGGCATTGCCGTCGGTAATACAAACGCATCTATAATAAGACTAATTGGAAACGAAATTAACAGACCGATAAATCCACCCATCAGACAAATCATACTCGATTCAATCAGAAACTGCGAGAGAATTGTCGAACGCCTTGCTCCAAGTGCTTTCCGTATTCCAACTTCTTTTGTTCTTTCTTTGACTGAGACAAACATAATATTTGCAATACCTATAGAACCGACAATCAGAGATAATCCGGTAATCATTGTGCCGATAATTTTTATTAAACCGGTTAAACTTTCATAAGTAGATTTAAAAGCCTCCTGTGCATTAACTCCAAAATCATCCGGCTGACCATAAGGAACTTTTCTCGCTTTTCTCATAATCCATCTCACTTCTTCTTTAGTCTCTTCCACATTATTTATATCAGCGGCTTTGATATTATAAGTCAATCCCCTTTTATCACCGAACAAACTAAAAAATCTTTCAAGCGGTATTATCACTCTATTGTCAAGACTGAACAACCCCAGCAGACTTCCCTGTTTTTCAATTACACCAATTACGGTGAAATTAAAATTACCAAGTTTAATTGTTTTTCCTATCGGATCTGTATTTTCAAAAAATGCATCGCTAATATCAGTTCCTATTACACAAACGGGATATCCGCCTTGAGATTCTCTTTGAGTAAAATATCTTCCTTCTATCATATTGAATCCGCTCACTTCCTGATATTCATACGTTGTCCCGAGAATAAAAACATTTTGAAGTGCAAGATCCTGATATTTCACTGTTCTTGTTACACCTGTAGAAGGTGCCATAACTGTAGCGGTTTGAGAATTCTTATTAAGAAAATCATACTGCTCCATCGTTAACTCTTTTCTGTTTTTATAAAATGTCCAGTCCTCTTTTCCAAACCATTCAAATTTTTGAACATAAAGCACATCTGCACCTACAGCGGCAATACTTTTTTCAAACGCAAGATTAATTCCTTCAATTGCGGTTTGCATTAGAGTAACCGCTGTGATACCAATTACTATACCAAGCGTAGCAAGCAATGACCTCAATTTATTGGAATTGATTGCCTGATAAGATATGACAATATTTTCTTTTATTTCAGAAAAGAAATTCATCAGTTTGTTGATTTAATCATATTGTTTTGCTCAGCGATTCTTTTTCCTTTTTCACTCAAATAATCATCCGCTATTAATCCGTCTCTGATTTTTATAATTCTGTGTGCGTTTTGTGCAATCTCTTCTTCGTGTGTAACTATAATAATTGTATTCCCTTTGCTCCATAACTCTTCAAACAAATTCATAATTTCATCGCCGGTTTTTGTATCAAGATTTCCTGTCGGTTCATCTGCAAGTATAATGGATGGATTATTTACCAATGCTCTTGCGATAGCGACTCTCTGTCTTTGTCCGCCTGAAAGTTCATTTGGTTTATGAGTCATTCTGTCTTCAAGTCCGACATTTATCAAAGCATTTTCAGCAAGTTCAATTCTTTCATCTTTTGATTTTCCGGAGTAAATCAAAGGTAACTCAACGTTATTAAGTGCGTTGATACGGGGCAAAAGATTAAAAGTCTGAAATACAAAACCAATTTCTTTATTTCTTATTTCCGCAAGTTCATCATCTTCCATCTCGTTCACATTTTTTCCGTTCAGTTTATATTCACCGGCTGTCGGAGTATCAAGGCAACCGATTATATTCATTAATGTTGATTTTCCTGAACCGGAAGGTCCCATAATAGCGACATATTCATTTTTTGCAATATTAACATTTACACCTTTGAGAGCATAAAGCTCTTCAAGACCCATTATGTATAATTTTGTTACATCTTTAATTTCTATTAAGTTATCCATTCAGACTTAAGTTTTATTCTTCCTGTTTTGCTTTATCTTTTTTCTTGTCATTATTAACTTGTACTTTTGAATCGTTCTCGAGTTCTTTGTTTATCGCTTTGAAACTTCCTTTGACAACTTCTTCTCCTTCATTCAGTCCTTCCGTTATTTCAATATATGTATCATTACTGATTCCTGTTTTAACATTTTTACTTAATGCTCTGCCATTTTCAATTATGAAAACAATTTCCTGAGGTTTTATTTTCTTTTTGTTATCAAGGTCTTTTGTGCGTGTTAAATTTTCATTCTCATCGGATATTGAACTTGTTTCTTTATCTTCTCTTGTTGTAACAGATTGAATAGGAACAGCCAAAACATTCTTTTTACTTGCAACTTCAATATCAACATTACAACTCATTCCCGGACGGAGATCAACATCATTATCCACAATTCTGATTTTTACAATAAAGTTGACAACTTCCGCCTGAGTTCCAAGACCGGTGCTTTTTGCAGAGTTACCGATTTCATACACAACCCCTCTGAAAATTCTGTCAGGGAATGCATCAATTTCTACTTTAGTGCTGTCACCGATTTTTACAAGAGTCACATCTGTTTCACCGACATCAACCTGACACTCCATTTTACTTAAGTCACTAATCGTGAGAATATTATTACCCTGATTGAAACTTGTCCCTAATACTTTTTCACCGATTTCATTATTAAGTGTTGTAACGGTTCCGCTTACAGGAGCAAATATTGTTGCTTTTGATAAGTCATACTGAACAGAACTTAACGATGCTCTCGATTGATTTATCTGTGCTCTGATTCTGTTCATTGAAGCGAGAGTCTGATCAACATTTGTCAAAGCATTATCAAGATCACTCTGAGAGGCAAGACCTTTTTCGTTCAGTTGTTTAATTCTGTCGTATTCAAGTTGAAATTTTCTTAATTGAACTTCCTGTTCTTTGAGAGAACTTTCCTGAACTTTCACACCTGCAAGTTGCTGTTGTAACTGCGGAAGGTATTGATCGGGTTTTATCTTTGCCACGACATCACCTTTTTTAACCTGCTCACCTTCTTTAAAAGGCAATGCAATCAATTCACCGCTGATATCAGAACTTATATTTACCTGAATTTCAGACTGAATTTTTCCGGTTGCTTTCACAACCTGTGTAATGTCCATCCGTTTAATCTGTTCAGTCTGAACTTCTATAGCGAGTTCTTTTTTATTTGATACGGCAATCGCAATTACAATTAACAAAATTAAGAGAATACTCCCAATGATGATAAATTTTTTCTTGCTTTTCTTTTTTCTTACCTTTGTCTTTGGTGTTTGCTGTTGAATGTTGATGTCTGACATCTTTTTTTTTATTAATATTTTATTTGACCTGAATAATAATCAATTAATCTTTTTGCGATTAAGAAATTATAAGTAGCATTAATTTTATCAATTAACAAATTATTTAATCGTGTTGTAGCAGTTTGAACATCAAGCAGAGTTCCCAACCCTAATCTGTAATTTTCTTCGGAAAGTAATTTATCCTGTTCAGCAGATCTGATATTTCTGTCGAGAATAACAACCTGATTATAAGCATTTTCCAAATCAAGAATCGCTTTTTTAATTTCAGTTCTGATTTGAAGTTCAAGTTTTGATAAATCAAGTTGTCGTTGCTTAATGTTCACTTCGGCTATTTGTCTGTCCACATCTTTTGAAAATCCCTGAAAGATTGGATAGTTTAATGAAATTCCAAAAGAAGCAGTTCTTGTATTTGTAATATCATCTATAGCAGACCCGTTCATATTATAGTTTGCAAATCCCGAAACAGTCGGGAAATATAAATTTTTAGTTGCTATATCCAGTCTGATTTTATTTAGTTCTATTTGATTTAAACTGCTTTTATAATCATATCTGTCTTCAATACCTTTTCTCACAAGCAAATCCAAATTTCTGTTTTCGTTGAGAATTTTTTGTAATTCAGATTCTGAAAGATTGACATTTATTCCTGAACTCTCCGCTCTTATATTTTTATTCACGTCATCATTTAATGCACTGAGAAGATCAACTTTAGATTTTTCCAGAACATTAACTGATCTTTGCAAAGCGAGTTCATCCTGTGCAACCTGAACATCCTGTCTGTAAATATCAGCCAAAGTTCTTTTCCCTACATTGAAATATTCCCTTACGAGTTCAAGTTGTGCTTTTGATGTGGCAAGATTCTGTTCATTAGTTAACACAATCTGTTCGTTTTTCAGAACTTCATAAAATGCCTGTGTAACATTTATAACTATATCTGTTTTTTGTTTTTCAAACTGAAGTCTGTAAGTTGATATATTCTGTTCTTCAAGATCAACAAGTCTGTAATTTGCAAAACCATCGAATAAAGTTATGTTAGAACTCAAGCTCAGTTGAAAATCATCACTCCATCTTGATTCACTTGGAATTGAAATGGGAACACCATTTTGAAAAATTATACCGCCATTTGAATAAGTATTATTTTTAGTCCATCTGCCGGTAAGAGATAAACTCGGCAAGAGTGAACCTTTACTTCTTCTGATATTTTGTTCCTGAATGGAAAGATTGTTTTGGATAGAAGATAAATCAAGATTGTTTTGAATTGCAGTATTTAATGCCTGATCAATAGTTAAAGATTGCTGAGATACAGCACTATCAAAAGAAACTATAAAAATTATCAACGCAACAAAGAAACCGGAATTTATCTTTCTGATTATTTTATTCATAGGTTTTTACTTTTTAAATATAACGATTTTAAGTATTTATAGTTTCAAATTATAAAATATAACAACAAAAAAATATTCAATGAATTATTTATTTTGACTTGTCATTTAATAAAAGGTTTCAAAACTTTGCATAACAATGATTTTTATAACAAGAAGGGAGCATTTCTCGTGCTCGCACAAACTGGAAAATCCTGACCTTAACTTAAACGAGAATAAAGA
>DOWN01000358.1 GCA_003519545.1 Bacteroidota bacterium | reverse complement strand
TTTGTTCAATTCATTAAAATTCACTCCCTCCGCTTCGCTATACTTCCTCAGCCACTTCTTTTTCTGATCATCAAATGTCTCACCTTTTAGAACAATCTCTTCCACCAAGGCATTGATGTAATTTTGTAGTACTTCGGAGATATTAGGTTTGTCGTTGCGGCTATAATTTGATTTGTCTTTCATATGTTTCTTGTTTACTCTTAATAAAAATAAGTTATAATGCTTTGCTAAAACTAGATTAACTGGATTAAGAATCCACATATTTTATTTTATCCTTGTCTAAAATTATTTCATTCAAAGAAGATATTTTTCCATTTTCATCTATTGTCATATAAGTTTTTATTGTAAAAATGAATATAGTTCCATCAGAAATTTTTCGTTTCGTAAAATTCATTTCAAACTGTATAAAATTATAAAAATTTGCGCGTGAAATACTTACAGTATTATTATTAATTTTCCAATCAAGGACTTCCCATCTCTCAAAATGTTTTTTATGGTCATTTATCACAAGAGACTTATCTATATTGCGTAAATGGAAAAAAGTATCTAATTTCAGAGCATAAATATTAGATAATTCATCCCATCTATTATTGAAAATATGATCACAATATGATTCAATAATTGAAATTATTTCTTCTCTATTTAGTTTTGAATTCTCTATTATATCAGAATTCGAAGTTTCAGTAACAGGTTCTTGAGTGACTTCAGTGTTTGTTTCTACATTTTCGTAAGGATCATAGGAAGTATCAATCATTTCCTCTGTTTCCTCAAAAATTGTTTGTTCTTTTTGTTGTTGAAATACTAAAACTATAGAAATTATAAATAATAGTCCAATGCCAATAAAAATATAACTATATAGGTTTTTCCCTTTAGATTTTTTTTCCCTGCTCTTTTTTTCGACAATAGCCTTTAGGGTATTTTTGTTTATATAGCAGAGATTGGCTATTCTATTTATTAAATTCATATTAGAAATAAAAGTTTCAGAAGGTAATTCAAGAAAAAGATTTAGATTATTTTCCAACTCTATGAAGTTTACTCCCTCTGCCTCGCTATACTTCCTCAGCCACTTTTTCTTCTGATCATCAAAGGTCTCACCTTTAAGTAGAATCTCCTCAACCATAGCGTTAATGTAGTTCTTTAAACCTTCTGATATTAAGAGATTATTATTGCTGTAACTTGATTTATCTTGCATAAATATGTTATATTTTAAGAATTTTTTCAATGGTTTCCGGTTTTACACCCAGGTTCTTCGACAGATAGGAGAACTTGTTTCGTTGAATGTTATTGATCTTACCATCTGCGATGATTTCATAATAGGTTAGCAAAAGTTTGTCAACTCTTCCATAAAGGTCCGGTCTGGATAGCTGGGCTGAAATAATATTCAGCTTATCCTTATGTTCATACAAATAGGTTCGTTTTTCAATAATTGATATAATTAGGTTCGAAATAAAATCCGGAAACTGTTCATCTGAAATCAAGAATTCCGGTACTGGCTGGAAGGGATTATCTTCTCTCTGTTTCCGGCGCCTGATTTTTGATAAATTGAATCTTTTTTCATCTACAGGAATCAATGGTTCCAGTTTTAAGGCCCATTGGTAGTAAGTTGTCCTTAATTCCTTGACCAGATAGCCTTTTGAAACAGTAACCCTGAAACATTCATACAAATCCCGGGGTAATGTTTTGATCGTGTCTTGATACCATTCATACGCTTCGCTTATTTCGTTATTATACAATGCTGATTGATCATTGATTTCAGGCCAACTGAATTTATTTATGTACTCAGTGACAGAATTATACGAGATCTGATTCAAAAAAAAGAGCGGATGTATGCAGTAGAACAAATAGTGGTTGGCCATTGCAACAGACCACATATCACTGAACAAATCAACTTTTACCAATTCATTGGCTGATAATTGCTTGAATATCTCCGGTGCAAGCATATCCTGAGGAGTACCCCAGGTATAAGTATCGTCTTCGAAATTTTCTATTACGGCTCCACTATCAAAATCGATCAACGCACATTTGGAATCCTCACCCAGACTTACAAAAAGATTATCGGTTTTTAAATCGGCATGAATGTATGAAAATTCCTGAAGCAGCGAAAAAGCTCTTGATAAATGGTAGGCTTTCGCAAATATCAACTCTAAAGGAATCAAGAAATATTTTTCTCTGTTTTCAGCACTATTCAGCACATCAGAAAAACTTGTATATCCAAATGATATAAGATTATTGGCAGCATAACCCTGAACTTCTTCTCCATCCAGTTCGCCTTCAAAAACGAATTGAGGAGCTCCAAAAAATGCCGGATAATAATCAAGAAATCTGATTCCCAAATCATCCAACTCCTTTATTTTCTCAACGAACTTCGACTGCAAATTCCTGATCGTTTTATAACTATGCGCTGCACTACCCTGACCATTATCCTTAAAAATCTTGATCACCTGAGGGTTGGTCGGTTTAACATTATTGATTTTATTACAATGGTATATTCGTCCAAATCCACCTTCAGCAAAAGGATTCAGATCTATTTGAACAGAACTGATGGAACTAAATTCATGATCGAAACCGGTTGATTGACACTGTAGTATTTTAATAGTCTTCATGTAGAGGGATTATAACAATCAGTCAATGTATTCATAAGCACTGATAATTTGATTGACAGTCTTTTCTTCGATCATGGCTAATCTGGCCTGGTTCAATAGGGATGATTTTTCATATTTGGTGATCACTTTATCCCGATTCACCATTTGAAGCAATTCTATAAAATCTTCAATTTCGAGCAATATTTTATCCGCATCGACTTGTGATTTTTTAGCCATTTCCTTAACAAAAAACTTATGCCGTTCAAACTTTTCACCCTCAAAAACGATATCTTTTATAAGTTCATTTATAAATTTTTTCAGTTGCTCTGTCGAATGAGTCACTGGTGGTGAGGGGGGAACAACCGGCAATTTTCCTGAAACAATGATTCCGTCATCCATTATTTGTGACCAACTCAGTTTGCGTTTTTCTGCGGGTATCAATTCTTTAAAAAGCAATTCCCATTTGAAGTAAGTAGTTCTTAAGGTGGGATCGAAAATCCCTTTCGTAAAAGTACACTCAAACTCTTTGAATATTTTTTCTGGTAGTTCTTTAGTCAGCTCTAAATAAAAATGATATTGCTCAGTTGCATCATCCAAAAATATACTGTCTTTTTCACTAATTACGGGCCATATATAATTTGAGGAATAATAACGTAATGAGTTTTCCGATAAATCTTTAAGAAAATAAGCAGGCATAGATAATAAGATGTAATGAATAGCAGTAGCCACAGCCCAGACATCTGTATAAAGATTGACTTGGATGGTATCGCCAGGCTTATTAAGCTGAAACCTTACTTCAGACGCCAGCCAGTCCTGTGGTTTGCCCCATGTTGAAGGGTTATCTTCCAAAGCTTCTACAATACTACCACTATCAAAATCAATTATGGCACAAAGCGGTTCATTGTTATGAATAAAAATATTATCTGCACTTAAGTCAGCGTGTATAAAATTGTTGTTCATCAATAATCGGAAAGCCCTTGCCAGATGATAACACATGATATATTTATCAGAAAAATCCCGATTAAAGAATTCATTCAGCAATTCGTTATCCTCCCGGATTTTGTCAAAAGAAGTGCAATTGATTGAAACAAGGTTGGTGGAAACATAACCCCGGACCAATCTGCCATCCAGCCTGCCTTCAAAGATAAACTGGGGAAGCCCAATCAGGGCAGGATATTCACTGATAAAATCCAATCTGTTTGCTTTGAGCCTGGCAACTTCAGCAATCATCCTTTGCTGCAATTTGGAGATGGTTTTCCAACTGTGTTCGTTTCGACCATCAGTACTCTCCTTAAATATTTTTACCACTTGTGGTGTGCCAGCTTGTTTGCCATTAAAACCCGCACAATGGTATATGTCACCGAATCCTCCACCTGCAAAAGGATTATCGTGAATTTCGATCTTGCTGATCTTGTCAAAAAAAGGATCAAGTCCCGTTGACTGAAAAAATTCAAGATGGATAGTATTCATAAATTCAAATTTCAATTCTTTTTTCTTCAAAATATTTTAAACAATTGCCGGTAATAATAACACCCAGCGTAGTATCATCATACATTATTTTCTTATCTTTTAATTCTGCAAGATATTCATTGATTGATTTTTCTAACATTAGTTGATTGTGTTCAATTTCTTTATTAAGTAGAAAGTTTTTTAAATAATGATATAAATATTCCGTTGTTTTACTTGAAGGAATCCAAATTGCTCCATCGTCATCTTTACCCGGCAATAATTGATCAGAAGAGTTGACCCCATCGGTAGCCACTACAAAAATTTCACCCGGCAAATCTTTATTTTTCATTATTTGAAATACTGTAGGCGTATAGTCAGGTTTTATTCCTTTCCAGGTGAATATTTTATACAGAGCTTCTTTTCCATCCTGTTCAACAGTATGTGGGTTTAGCATGTTGACAGAATTCCATGGCAGATAAATACTTTGAGGGAAATTAGCGAAATATCCTGAAATATGAAAAATGGAACCATTGCCTATATAGGCAGCAATAAATTTTTCAGGCAAGTCAATGCCAATTAATAGCGTTGTCCCGAAACAAGCACCTTCTACCAATTCTTCTTTTTGGCTATAATTCTCTTGAATAAATTCATCTAAACCATTTTGAATATCTTCAAATAGTTTTCCAAAATCAATACTATTTGGGTCTCGCAATACAAGGTCTGTCAGTAATTCAACCGATTTACCAACAACAAATTCGCTGCCAACTTCAGCGTACTTATGACTGCCAACTCCGTCAGCAACGGCAATTATATGTACATTGGCACTCTCAATATACTTGTGCGAGCAAAAATCCTGATTTAAAGCTTTGTTCGAACCAGTAACTGCAACACCTATTGACTTTATCATTGAATCGTCAAATACCCGCTTCCTTGATCTGCTTGTAAAACTATCAGCAAATTTTGGTGGTCTGTTAGTTATCATACCAAATATTTTTTTTAAAGTCTTTCTGTAATGAAAAATCAAACCAATGAATAATACCAGTATTGATAAAAACACCAGTATTAATGATAAAAGAATGAACAGCTTAAGAATATAATCGATCATAATTTACACTATATTTTCTTTTTACTTGATACTGAAGCGACAAAGAAGTTTTTAACTTTTTCTGCATCAAAGACGATATTAAAATGCTGATCAGATGAGCAAAGTTTTTTAAGAAAACTTGCTGCTTCGTTCATACCATCTCTGTCACCACCCAATGTTTCGAAAAAACAGGCCGTTATAGTAATTCTATCATTAGATTTGAGTGTATTAGCAATTGTTAAAGTCTCTTGTTCAGTCATATCTAAACCATCGGATAAAATGACGATCACAGCAGTTTTTGGTATTCCTCCATCTTCCTGGGTTGACAAGTGCTTTTCAGCTATTTGTTTTGCAAGTTTCAAGCCTTCAGCTATTGAAGTTGTTCCTCCCATACCTACAGTCGGATCATACGCTCTCATGTCGTCAACTTTGGTGGCAGGTGTAATATCAAGTTCAATTCTTGCTTTGTTGTCATAATTTACGATTGCAAATGAAAAGTTATTTCGGTTTGAACTCAGTTTAAACAATGTAAATGTATCTTTTACGGCAGAAGAAACTTCCTGATTGAGATGAATTTTTCTTGCTGAAATTCCCTCCTTCATAGACCCGCTACCATCAAGAACTAAAATACCTAATTGGTGAAAAACTCTTGGAGTTGCGATTGAACCGATTCTGTATCCGCGATCCGGGGAGTTTGGTTGTTGTGTCATATTTTTAAATTTTAAGTTAGTCAAATATTATTCATTTCAAATATTAACAAATTTTGAGTCTGATCCGAAAAGTCTTTTCCTCCTAATAGGGGACTTTTAAATTGTTGGTTTTCAATCGTTTCCATTTAGGGGTTGGGGCAAAAAAACGATTGAAAATCGACAAATTAGACTTTTCGGAGCAGACTCAATTTTCTATTGTGATATAAACTCATGTTAAGAAAACTACCCAATTCATCTATTGTCTTTGTCTTCTTAAAGTAGTAAATATTGCTACTTATTTCTTTGTAGAAGTTGTCCATTTCAGCAGTGTTATCATTTATTTCATCAACGCTCTCTAAATAACAAGTAATAATTTCGATTTTTGGATTCGCTTTAACGGATTTAGCAATCTCCAAAGCATCCTGTTGCTTTGAATCATATCCAAAAGTTAAAATCACAATGCTGGCAGATTTAGGAGTTCCTAATTGATTTGTTTTTTCCAGATGTTGTTTTGCCAATTTCCCAGCCAAAGATATCCCTACAGATACAAAGGATTCTAAAGCACCCATCCCAACAGTTGGGTCATAACTTCTCATTTCATCAACCTTTATTGTTGGTGTAATATTAAGCTCAATCCTTGCCTCGTTGTCATAATATATTACAGCAAAAGAAAAATTTATTCTTAACAAACTACATTTAAATTTACAAAATATATCTTTAACAGCGCAAGAAACCATTTGTCCCTTTGTTATTTTCTCTTCGTTCAGCCTGTTCATGGAAACACTTCCATTCAATACAAAGATGATTAAATGAGAAAAATCAACAGGGATACTAATGTTCCCTATTAATCCTTTTGGGAATTCTTGGTTTGGTTGCTTCTCCATAATCATTTAATTATTGTTTTCTTTTGCTGCCTGCTCAATTCTGTCGGGTTCATCTACCCGTTCATTATCAAGCCATTGCCCTTGATATTCAATGTTGCCATTTTCATCATAAGCAGTGCCTTCGCCTTTGCGTTTGCCAATTTCCCAAGCTCCTTCGTATCGACAAATACCTCGTAAAAAGTATTGTCCGTAACCGTGATATTTGTCGTTTTTCCATTCCCCTTCATAAATAACTTCACCTGTTTCACTTAGTAATTTACCTTCACCATCTCTTTTAAAATTTACCCAGTCTCCATCATAAGTTTCTTTAGTGTCAGGATTAAAATACTTTCCTTTCCCATTAGGTAAATCATCAAGCATATTACCATCATACACTTGTTCACCATCAAAAGTTACAATAATATGCCCATTTGCTTTACCATTTTCCCATGTTCCTTCCCACTTTTTGCCGTTGTACCAGTATTTTATACCTTTCCCATGCATTTGACCATTTAGTGTCTCTCCCATATAATATCCATCAGGAAATTCAAGGTCGTATTTGCTTTTATCTGATCCTGCTTCATTCGTGCTTAATTTTTCAGCTTCCTCTTGTTCCCGGATGATGCGTTCACGCTCCAATTGTTCCAGTCGTTCCTGTTCCAAAGGCTTTTTTTCTTTGTCTTCTGTATCAGCATGATTTAAAGCTTTAATAATATCCTCCGGATTTTTACCATCCTTAAAGCATTCGACTCTGAACAAGAAATTAAGATAATGTTCCTTATACTTTTCAAAATAATTTTCCATTGATCAACCAATTTGATAAAGTTTAACAGGATCAGCCACGAAATCTGATCTTTTATTTACGGTTTCAATCAAGACCTTGCCACCCTCTTCAGGGATCCCAATCTTGTAATCCATTAGCGTCAGAGATGATAATAGGCTTTCATTTGCCCCCTTGCAGATGATACTTGTACCAAAAGTATATTTTGAGAATACAGTAAGATGATCATCATCGAAAGCACTTTTGTCATTTATTTGCACAAAAAGTCTGATACCAGTTTCGGAAGTATTCTGAAGCAGGTACGATAGTCTGCTAAAAATAATATTTTTATCAGGGTGATTCATCAATTTATCTGTATTCACCACAAAAAGCAAGTGAACTTCGCGTTGAGGAGATAATACCCCAGGGTTATTTCTTGAATTTTCTGCTAAATCTTTAAATTTATCAAAAAGTTCTGCAAACTCTGCGTTGCTTTTCAAAATATTACATCTATCCAAAGCCATTTTACTGCTTTGTAATTGATTTTCAAAATCCAATACCGTTATCTTACAAACATCTGCAAGCTGAATTTGCATGGAATGCAATAATGAATGACAGGTTTTTTGATCATTTCCGCAAATCATTACATTTGGTGTCTGGTTTTTTGGCAATGTGAGCTTATAGTTTGTGTCGGGTGTAAACCATTGACTTGCACCAATATACAGATCAATAGTTCCATCCTCTGATATTGGTTTTTGATTATCAGGAATGCTACCAATTTGGGGTACATCGAAACTATTTAGAATCAACTTTTCTGTATGCTGTGGACCTGAAAAATCTGGAATCCGGCTAAAGTGCTCAAAAATACTTTTTTCATCTTTGGGCTTTATTGTACAAATGTCGGTTTTGTTATCTGATAGGCTAAATACCAGAACCTTTTCAGGATCTTTCAGATGCTCACAAAGAGGAATACTCAGGTTGGCAAACGACTTGGATTTTGCTGCATCAGACAGATAAAATAACCTATAGTCATATTGATTCAAATCCATAGAAAGGATTTTTTCCTCAGGCTCAATGAATATCAGAAAATGAATGCCAAAATTGTTGCAATCTTTCAGCAATTGACTTAACTTTTCAATGAGTTCGATGGAAAATAAATCTGAAGCATTTGAGATTATTTCATCCAGCCCCTGGATTAAAACAAATAGTCTGGGTAAAGAGTCATCACTTATTTTGCGATATTCCGAATAAGATGAAATTGAAACCGGGGCATTGGCAAACAAATCCCTCCTTCGTTGGAGTTCGACGTTTAAGTTTTGCATGAAGCCTTCAAGATAAACAGGATTTTTCCCTGATACTATGATGGAGCAATGAGTTAGATTCTGAGTAAATCTGAACGTATCTGAATTCAATCCGAAACAGTTGATTTCAATTTCAGAAGGTCCATATTCAGATGCTAAAAGGTATAACAGATGTTTAAAAATTGAATTATTTGCCGTTTCACCGTTTGAAAGCAGTAGGATATTTTTTCGGATGTCATCAATCACAATATCCAGTTTTTCACCGGTATCATCGACACCCATTTTTAAAAATACATTTTGAATACTATCATTTGCCG
Organism: Bacteroidota bacterium; assembly: GCA_003519545.1. Lineage (GTDB taxonomy): Bacteria > Bacteroidota > Ignavibacteria > Tepidaquicellales > Tepidaquicellaceae > UBA9002. The sequence goes on along the minus strand of DOWN01000358.1, from coordinate 10,211 downwards.
GGCGATCAAGTGGTAATACTTCGTTATCGTTCCATACTGGTTTGGGATATTTTACAGGATCAAATTCATAATTGATCAATCCAATATGATAGTTATTGAATTCAATTTTGGCGTTGTGATTTATATTGAAAATTTTATTGTACCATAGATCAAGATCTGGAATGATTGATTTGCATTTTCTTTCAGACAAATCATACATAAATAAATGGTTTTCTAATGCCTTGATCAGTTCAGGTTCATGATCTAAAAAAAATTCAAATGTTCTTTTTTCAAAATTGATCAAAAAGAACAAACCGGCTTTTGAGGCAAGGCTGAAAAGTCGGTATAAATTCCCAGGCAATTCTTCTGACATTTTCCCACCCAAGCCACTAATCAAAAAGATGTGATAAGGATTTGCAGTACTTTTATTTTTAGAGAAATATTCATTATAATTATTGTACTTGTTCCCTATTTCCTTAAAAATAAAAGCTGAGCTTTCTTTAACAAGGCTCTCAACTATCGATTCAAATTTTTTGGCCGAATCAATGAGAGTATATAACCGTTCATCCAAACCTGAAAGATTTGAAAAAGATAAACCGGATTGCGCCAGATCAACAAATGTAAAACGTGTTTTTTTTGCAGGTATGCTTAATGCAAGTCGAACCGCCATGTTCTGAAGCATAATATTGGCATCCATACTATGGTCATTCTGAATGAGGCAAACACCTGCCATATTAGTCAACGGGATAAAGGCAAAAGCATCATTGTTTTTATACTGAGCCATCTCCAGACCACCGATATTGATCAGATCCGGAAAAAAGCGGCTACTTGCAGGATTGTTGTCTTCCAGTACTTTTATGGCAGCATCTGGTTGCTCCAGAACCTTAAATAATTTTTCTACCTGTAAATTTTTAACTTCAGAGAGTTCATTCCGGATCAATTTTTCAACTTCCTTGTCTTTAATGCCATATCTTTTGGCAAGGCCAAACAGCATTTTTCTATCTTCATTATCTATATAACCTTCTTTGCAGAAGTCTTTCAGAAGATATTTTATTTGGTTTAGTTCGTTCATAATTCCTGTAATTAAAAGCGAAAGTCATCTCTGTTAAAAAATAGTCTTGACATGCCTCTTTCTATAACCATTTGCAATCCGAAAACTGAAAGCCCTCCGCCTAATCCGGCATTCCAATTCTTAAGCTTATTAGCCTCTTCCAATAAATAACTGAATCTTTCATACAATTCTAATACAGCCAAAAGATATTCTTTCGTCATTTTTTGAGCATGCTCAGTGACTTCATATCTGAAACTCTCAGAGGCTGCATCATCCCATTCATTTTCAACCTCATTCAGTATCTTAAAAAAACTATACACTTGATTTTGAAATAAATCAACCAATGGGTTTATATTTTCCAGATTAGTGCTCATGATCAATTTTTAATTATCTTTTACCTTTTGCCAATGCTGCTTTTGCTGTTTCCGGTTCGATTATCAACCAATTTAATGTGATAAATGCACCGATCGGTTTCATTTCAAATGTATCAATCAACATCCTATATGTATAGTTTTCAACAGTAATTTCCGGTTCATTCCCATACTCAAGCCAATCATCAAATAATGCTTTTGTCTCACTTTCAAACCTAAGTATCTTCTTCACCGTCCTTTCAACCATATTCTTCTGGTAATTTAGCTGAATGAGCTTTTCTGCAATTTTTAAAACTTCCTCATTACTTGCCATCCAATTAAAAAGGATGAATACTTCAATCGGGTTTTTATCGAACTCTTGCATGTATTCTTCAAAATCAAAGCTGCCCACTTTTAGAGAAGGAATTGTCCTGGATAAGAACCAGTTCATAAAAAAAAGCTGATACTCCTCCGAAAAGTTTTGAATTTTCTCAATTGATAAATTGGCTTCGTTTTCTGAAAACCCAAATTCATGAATCAACTTATAAAATAACTTATCGTAAGATAACATTTAATAATGGTTTTAAAGTGGTAATTTATTTACTATTCCTTCTGCAAATTCCCTGGCATCTGCTTCAATCGGTTGATACCAGTAAGCATCAAAATCATCAGCTGGGTTGACATAGTTTTTACTATCGTAATTCCATTGCCAGATATCCGCAATTTTTTGAGTTATCCCGTATTTTGTTGGATCATCCATAGCTAACTGTTGAAACCGATGCCTGACCTCATGGACCAGGGTATCAACTCCTTCTTTTAATAATGCCGGATCGTGTAGATATTTAGAATTCAAAACAATATTCCCATCCCTGTGATACCCGCAACTATTTTCAGGTAAATCTTCAAAATCAAGATTTTTAATATCTATATTCAAACCGTTGGCCACATGTGATGCTAGATTTTTTATGACTTCAGCTCTGCTGTCATGATCGATAGAACTCCAGTTTTGCAAGGCATTTGCGTTAAACCCATCTAATACCGTATTAGTACCAGAAATAAAAGTTAATCCACCTGTATTATTAATTGAAGACGATGATGAGCTACCCCCAGTGCTCCCGGCTGATCCATTGATACCTAGAGAAAGATATTCCTGCATGATCTGATCATGTTTGCCCAGTATTCCCTGGCTGAAAGGCAATTTATTATCCAGCAATTGCATAAAAACGCCTTTTTTATGAGCATATTCATCAGAAAACTCTCTGGCATACCTCAAAATTTGCATCATCTGTTGCAAAGCGTTATTCGCTGCATTTACCTGTTGGCCTGCTCTGATGACGGCATTTTCTTCTGAACTGCAGTCAGGGGCATAGCAATTTCCTTCTTCATCAAATTCCACTCTGCATTGACATAACGTCAGGGCATTTTCACAATTCGCCAATTTATTTTCTGCCTCAACAAGCCTCTTTTCTATGATCAACTTAATGTCATGAAGTTCATTTTCTTTACCAAGGATCCAGTTATCGACTTTTTTTAAATGATCTTTGTTATCAGCGATAAAGTAGTCTATAGTTCCAATCAGCTTTTTGAAAATCTCCGGATTGGAAACATAAGCGTCTTTTCTTCTTGGACCGGCCATATCTAATGAGGTAACTTTATTCCCAACTTTGCATATTCTTCATTAATAAACTCCTTTTTAGCCCACAGAAATTCATTGAATTTGTCTATTTCCTTTTTAAATACTACAATTTCAGGCCAAAATTTTTGAAAATAATCATAGAATTTCTTAAAATTCTGATCCAGGTGAACCTGCCCCAGCGAATCTACTTCACTATCAAGGTATTTTTTGAAATCATCCAGTTGTTTACTGTAATCATTAAGCTGTTTAATGGTAATTTCAGTTGCAGGTATGTCAATATGTCCAATTTTGCTCATGGTAATTAAGAATTAAAAAAAATTGATAAATGCTTTTCCGTCAGTCTGATATTTTCGCGGTAATAATTGCTGGTTTGTTTCAGATAATCCTTTAATGTTTCAATTTTTTTTGAATGATCAGCAAACTTTTTTTTAAAATCCTGATATGTAACATCTGAATAGCCTCTCTCCAATTCTAAAACATGGCGAATGGATTTCTCCTTTGCTTCAAGAAGGTTATTCATCAGTTTTAATACTTTAGCATCAAATTCTTTCATGCGGTCCACATCTGTGGACATTCCTTGCGATGTTCTTCTATTTGGTCCTGCCATAATAATTATTTTTTGTTGTTTGATAATAAATCATTTAACTCATTTTCTTCAATAAATTCATAGGGTTTTAATACCGGTAAACTTTGAAATACGTGTTTCGAAGCATCGAAACAAAGAATCCTGTTCTTACCTTTTTCTCCTAAAGCAGGGTCAACAACATACGCCGCTTCTCTGCAACTCCAATGAATTAGTAAACTAGAGTCATCTGAGGATATTTGTCCAAAAATTCTATAGTTAAATAACTCATGATCATTGTTTTCATAATCAAAAACTTTATAGTAATTTTCTGGGTCTGCAGCATGTATTAAACAATGTATGCCCATCTGGGGCCCTTTACGCATAAGCTCAAGCAAAATTTCAGTATTTTCAGAAGGAACTGGCAATAATTCAAGGGAATTCTCTGGGCTTTTCAAAATCTCATGAAAACTTGTATTATTTTCTATATTATAAAAAACTAAAATTCTTTCTGGAAAATCGATTTCATTATCTTTTTTTTGAATCCGGTCATCTAAATCAACTTTATACTCAACCAGTTTTTGTTTAATGTCCAATCCATCTTCAAAATAATTTGCATGTTGAAAATATGATTTAATAATATCAGCACTACTTTTGATGCTTTCATAAAATTGTTTCTCACGCTTGGGGACAAAATTGAATATTTCGATTTGTGCATTTTTTGGGGAAAGCTGAGGCAAAAGGCTTATAAATGTCCCATGCACAGCCCGTAGGGAGACATCTGATTCACCTCCTAAGAACAAGATATTGCCGTTCTTTTCGCGTTTCAATTGACAGATAAAATCAACCCCATCCACCATCACCTTTTCACCGGGCGAAAAGACCAGATCAGTTGTTTTCTTTCCTGACAATGCCTTAATTGTTTTGTTTCTGTTGATTAATGCAGGCTCTTCACTGCTGAAAACAATAAGGCTTTGCTCAAATTTATTGCCTTCGAAATTATCCCATTTTGCCTTAATGCTTTTTAAATATTTTAAGTGTTCATCTTCCCCCAGAAAGTAACTTTGTATTTTAATTACATTAGTTTCCTCTGGTATAAAGGCCTGACCCGGCTTCAACAATTCGGCTTTAGCCTTGTATGAAGAATCAATATTAGCGCCTAACAGGTCCGATGCTGCAATCTGATTACGGACTTTCATTAATATTTTCAAACCAAAGTTTTCCATCATTTCTGACGATAACGCAGTAAACTGGGATGCCATCACAAGGTTAAATCCAAAACTTCTGCCCTGCATAGCTATATATTCTAAATGTCCCAATGCTCTTGATCTATCGTCAAAATTGAGAAATAATTGCTGATATTCATCAATAATGATCAAATAACGTGGCATGATTTCTCCAGGGACCTTAACCCTGTATTCAGCAAAACTTTTAACATTAACCCCATTTTCCATAAACTTTACCGCTCTTTCATTTATCCTTTTTTCAATAATTGCAAGCAAATGCAAGGCATATTTTGGATTACTTTGCAAAGCGATAAAATCCGCATGAGGCAAATACTGTACAGCATAATTCTGAAATTCGACACCAGATTTTAAATCAATCAGGAAAAGCCTTAATTCGTTTGGCGAGTAATTCATACAAGCCCTCGTAATTAATGAATGAAGTAAACAAGATTTCCCTGCGCCTGCTACTCCAGTGATTACACAATGTACATTTGTGTCATTATTAAATTCGAGCTGATACTCTCCTTCATCACAAATACCAATTGGTATTTTTAAGTCTGTTCCGCTTCTTTCTGTCCACCAATTCTTAGATTCTTTAAATTTATTATCCATAATAATTAAATATTTATGACTGATAACAAATCATTTAACTCATTTTCTTCAATAAATTCATAGGGTTTTAATACCGGTAAACTTTGAAATACGTGTTTCGAAGCATCGAAACAAAGAATCCTGTTCTTACCTTTTTCTCCTAAAGCANNAAATCATTTAACTCATTTTCTTCAATAAATTCATAGGGTTTTAATACCGGTAAACTTTGAAATACGTGTTTCGAAGCATCGAAACAAAGAATCCTGTTCTTACCTTTTTCTCCTAAAGCATCCTCCACAATAAACGCTGCTTCTGTGCAACGATCATGAATAAGGTCCTTAGAGTCATCAGGAGATATTTGTCCAAAAATTCTATAGTTAAACAGGGTATGATCATTATTTTCATGATCAAAAACTTTATAGTAATTTTCTGGGTCTGCAGCATGAATCAAACAATGCATACCCACCTGTGGTCCTTGCCTCATAATTTCAATTAAAATTTCAGTATTTTCAGAAGGAAATGGCTCTAATTCAAGGGAAGTTTCAGGCCTTTTCAAAATCTGTTGAAATTCAATATTGTTCTCAATATTATAAAAAACTAAAATTCTGAGAGGAAAATCGCTTTCCTTAACTTTATTTTGCATTCTGTCTTCTAAATCGTTTTTATATTCTTTTAGTTTTTGATTAATATCCATTCCATCTTCAAAATAGTTAGCATTTCGGAAATATGATTTTATAATAACTGCGCTATTTTTAATTTTTTCATAAAATTGTTTCTCACGCTTAAGGACAAAATTGAATATTTCAATTTGTGCATTTTTTTTGGAAAGCTGAGGCAAAAGGCTTAGAATTGTCCCATGCACAGCCCGCAGGGAGACATCTGATTCACCTCCTAAGAACAAGATATTGTTGTTCTTTTCTCGTTTCAATTGACAGATAAAATCAACCCCATCCACCATCACCTTTTCACCAGGCGAAAAAACCAGATCAGTTTTTTGCTTTCCTGACAATGCCTTAATTGTTTTGTTTCTGTTGATGAATGAAGGCGCTTCCCTGCTGAAGACAATAAGGTTTTGCTCAAATTTACTGCCTTCGAAATTATCCCATTTATTCTTTATACTCTTTAAATATTTTATATGTTGATCTTCTACCAAAAAGTAACTTTGAATTTTACTTACAACAGTTTCCTCAGGTATAAAGGCTTGACCCGGCTTCAGCAATTCGGCTTTTGCTTTGTATGAAGAATCAATATTAGCCCCTAACAGTTCAGATCCTGGTAAATTACTAAGAACTTTCATTAATACTTTCAATCCAAAGTTTGCCATCACTTCCAAAGGTAATGCAGGATTCTGCGATGCCAAAACAAGGTTTAATCCAAAGCTCCTGCCCTCTTTAGCTACATAGTTTATAAGACCTAAAGCTCTATGTCTATCTTCATAATTTTGAAATAAATTCTCATATTCATCAATTATAATCAAATAACGTGGCATGATTTCATCCGGAAACTTTTCTTTAAATTCATTCAAATTTTTCGCAGTTATCCCTTTCTCTGTAAATTTTACTCCTCTTTCCTCGATTTTGTTTTTAAAAAGAGAAAGTATATGTAAAGCATATTGGGGATCACTTTGTAAAGCGATGAAATCCGCATGAGGCAATTGTTCAAAAGCATAATTCTGAAATTCAACGCCGGATTTTAAATCAATCAGAAAAAGCCGCAATTCATTGGGTGAATAATTTAAGCAAGCGCTGGTTATCAGGGAGTGAATAAAGCATGACTTACCGGAACCGGTTGTTCCAGTGATTACGCAATGAGCATTTTCTCCCTTGAAAGTAAGATAATAATCATCCTTTCCTTTTACACCAATAGGGACAGATAGTTGTTTTGCACTTTTTTGTGTCCAGTATTCAAAATCATCATGGAAAAAATCTTCAAAATAAAGTGTTCTTACTTTGTTGAACTTTTTATTTGAGATTTCCAGGACATTCTTTTTTATTTCATCCATGCTTTTAACTACCTGACTGCTCATTGGATCACTGATATGAATATGTACAGTTTGGTTGAGTATTTTTTGAACGATTTGGTCTTCTATATTCGCATCATCTATAATGAATAAAAAATGAATGCCGGCATTGCTTCCGGTTCTTAACAGTTTTTCAATTGCAGGCAAAGCATTAGAAGAATAGCCTTTGGGGAAGTTATCAAAAATGATCACCCTGTATGGAATGCAGGATTTTGGAAATTCCAAATTATAATCAACTATATTATAAGATTTTAATTGAGTTTGCATAATCTCAATTTCAATCTTTTGTAATTCAGCAATCACTTTATCTATTTCGTATGTCTGAGTATAGATCTTGTCATTGTAGATTTCTTTCGGTAAATTTAACAAGTCCAGAAAAATACTACCATTACCATAGGAATCTATAAAATAAAACAAAATATTTCCAGACTCTGCCGCCATTAAGCATCTTAAAACACATTGATCTATTCTATTTTTAAGTGTATTCCTTTGAGTCGCTTTATAAATGATTGAAATAGAATTTTTTGCAAAAAAACTCTCTATTCTGGGAATTTTAACGCCTATGCTTTTTCCAAAAATATCAACCTCCTTAAAGGATTCGTCAAACCTGAGATAATTCACTTTGGGAAAAAAGTTTATGGATTCCGTTATTTCTTTTCTCTGGTGCCTGTATGTTTCTTTAACTTCATTCTCTTTTCTTTCTTCCTCGATTATACTTTCCAATACTTTTGCAGTCCCTTTCCATATATCCGCATTAAAGGATGCTGTTTCATAATGGTCATCCAATACTTTGAGCTGATTTGATTTTTCGCCGATAATTTTTGAAATCTCATCAATCCTTTTCCCGGGTATATCCTTGATTTTTTCTTTATATTCTTCGATAATCCCCACAACTTTTTTATTGAGTCTTTCTTGCAGAATCCTTATTTCATTTTCCCTTTCGTACTCTATTTTACTTACTAGTTCTTGCAAAGCCTCTTCCAGTTGATCAGAAAATTCTCTGTTCATACTAAAATTCTTTTCATTGCCGAATGCTTCAATCAAGGCTTTGACTTTTGTAGTTTTGGCCGCAAAAACTTGCATAATCCTGTTCTGTTCCTGCTTGAATTCCAATTCTCCATGCTGCCTGTATTGATCAATGGTTTTGTTTATACTTAGCTCCTCAGCCTTGATTCGTTCAAATAAGGTATCATCATCAAGGGTTGCAATGATATGTTGCAATTCATTCTCTATGAACTTATTAATGTCCTGGTAGTTTCTCATCAAATCTGATTATTGTATAGTGCTAAAAGTTGGTCTAAATTAGCATATTTTTTTGATTTGATCTTTGATTTATTAAAAATTTGTAATTAAAGAATTTAATATTTTTAAATAGGGGTATTTAAATACAGAATAATGCTTGAATTTCGTCTTCCATATGTATGCTTTTAATTTGTTTTTCTTTTGCCATATGGAATCTTTGACGAAAAACATTCATCCTTGGCTGGTGAAAAAAGACTGAACGTTTTTCATGTCGATTTCATATTATTTAAGTGAATATCTTTGGGTACTATCTAAATATGAAACTTGATGTATCTTCAACAATCAGGCATTTAAACATCCATTCAAGTAAATTCTTTATAACTGGTCAACATTTACTATCCAAGGTGGACAGTTAGTTAATTATCTAATTTTTAACTTGACAACAGACTAAAAGTAATTCATTTTGTGTGGTCCAGCGGGTATACTTTTTAATCCATAATAAATATATTCAGCATCTCATTTTATTCACACTCTACTGATAATTTATTTTCCAATTGCTGGATTTCATTTTCTAATGTCTCTATTTCCTTCATTTTTTTAAGTATCCACTCTTTTGCCCTATTAATATTTTCTTCAAGTTTTGGAATTTTGATTTCAATTATTTGCTGAATTTCAGATTCTAACGATGATTTTTCTTCAGTATTTATATTAATTACAGTTTCAAATTTACTTACTGTTTCCTTGCGTCGCTCAAAACATGCTTGAAGATAGCAAGTTTCTCTGGCAGCTTGATCTCTTGCTAAAGTTGCTTGATCAATTTTATTTTGTAATACAGGAATCCTATAATTAAGATTTATGACTTGGTTCTTATTTTCATCAATTTGGTTTTGGTAGGTATTGATATTCTCATTTGACAAATCAATTTCGTAATTGATTTCATCAATTCTTTCCTTAATTTCATTTAAGGAAATTTCATTCTTCCTTTTATCTTCAAGGCATTGTGATACAGTCAAAGCCTTATCATTCATTTTTTTAAAGGTGAAGTATGCTCCAGCTCCTAATAAAACAATCGCAGCGGCCAAAACATAAATACCAACCTTCCCTGTAAATATAGATTTTTTTTGCTTATCAATTTTTGGAGGAGACCAATCCTTGAACTCCTCAAATTCACCTAATTTACCTGGTTGACCTAATTCCGGACAAACAATTGTCTCAGGGTTTAAACCTTTGGCTTTGATTTCTGCAGCTGTGAATCCCTGGCTCGAAGGCCTGCCCTGTTTGTCATAGATGTAAAACTTCTTTTCCATAATTTAAATTAAAGATTTTTTTGTAGCTAAACCCGATTAACTAACCAAATTACCTGATAAAGTTGCTTTTTCAACGCTCATAAGAACAAAAACTATCTGGATCATATATTGAAGTTGTTTAAGAATTATGTTGATAGCTGAAAATAAATGCTTGAAAGTCAAGGCGAAGCTCTTTTTTGAATCAAAGATACTGATAAGCTTGTCTTCGTCAGTATTGCGTGTACCGGAATGTACGGAATCAAAAAAA
>DOWN01000131.1 GCA_003519545.1 Bacteroidota bacterium | reverse complement strand
GTTTATTAATTCATCTCTTTGAGTTTTATCTTCTATAAAACTGTCAAATGCAGAAATCCAAACATCCGAATTAGAAATCGTTCCGTCAAAATCGGTAAAAATTTTTAATTTAATTTTTTTCAAATTTATTGAGATAAATCAGTTTAAGAATTTTTGATCTTTATCAATTTCTAATATCAAATCAGATAAATAATCAATTGAAGTTTCCAAATCTTTCAGCGATAATACTTCCTCGCTCGAATGGAGATATCTTGTTGCTATTTCAAGTCCACCTACAGGAATTCCGCTTTTAATCACTGATATCGGATCGCTATCAGTGCCAAATTTTCCGTTATCCATATCTATCTGATAAACGTATTTCTTTTTCTTTGCAACACTAATCATCTTATCAGCAATTTTCTTATTAGTTCTTACACCTCTTCTGAATACAGGACCTTTTCCGAGTGTAGTTTCGCCAAATTGTGTTTTAGAAACTCCGGGATAATCTGTGGAAGGCATTACGTCAATTGCGATTGCCATAGTCGGGTTCAGATTATACGCGGCATTACCTGCACCCCATACACCCGTTTCTTCCTGAACTGAAGATACAAAGTAAACTTTTGTATTAAATTTTTCTTTGGATAATTTTTTTAAAACTTCAGCAACAATAAAAATTCCAATTCTGTTATCAAAACATCTTGCACAAGCCAAATCATTTAGCAAATCTTTATAATCATTTCCGAAAATAACCGGATCACCAATCATAATTAACTTTTCGGCTTCCGCTTTGTTCTTTGCCCCAATATCAATAAATACATCATGATATTTAGGTAATTTCCTTCCCGATGTCTCTTCCTGATGTAATGATTTTTGACCAAACACACCTTCAATTATACCTTTGCCTGTCAATATTCTTGCTCTTTGTGAACCTAAAATTGAAGGATCAACTCCTCCTATTGAATTAAAATATATAAACCCGTCATTATCTATATAACTGACAACCAACCCGATTTCATCTGAATGACCGACTAACATAATACTGAATTCTTTTTCCGGATTTAAAGTAGCAGTTAAATTACCGTGCACATCCGAACTTAAATTTTTACAATATTTTTTAACTTCATCTGCCCAGATTTTCTGAACATTTTCTTCGTAACCGGATGGTCCGGGCTCGTTAATTAATTTTATGAGGAAATTTTTGTTAAAGTTTTTATTCAAGCGACTTTATGTTTAAATTTTGTTTCTACTATAGTTGTTACTCCTGCCTCTTGCATTGTGACTCCGTAAAGTCTGTCAACAGTTTCCATAGTTCTTTCGTTATGAGTAATCATTATAAATTGAGTATTATCTGAAAATCTTCTAATCATATTATTAAACCTTCCGAGGTTGTTCGGATCAAGCGGTGCATCTACCTCATCCAATACACAGAAAGGTGAAGGTTTTACAAGATATATTGCAAATAATAATGCAATAGCGGTAAGAGTTTTTTCACCACCGGAAAGCAATTCAATAGATGTAGGTCTTTTGCCTCTCGGTTTTGCAGTAATCTCAATCTTTGCTTCAAGTGGATCGTTATTTATTTTACCTTCTTCATCTGTATCATATATCAATTTCAAATCTGCTTCATCTCCTTCCTGAAACAATTCTTTGAAAATCATAATAAAGTTATTTCTGATTTTTTCAAATGTGTTCAGGAATCTCTCTTTTGCCTCATTATTTATTTTATCTATTGTCTTAAGAATATCTTTTTCAGATTCGTGTAAATCATTTCTTTGGCTGACAAGATTTTCAAGTTCCTTTTTCTCATCATTAAAATCCTGAAATAAAATCTCCTGATACCCTCCAAGTTTTTTAAGTCTTGAACTGAGGTCATCTATATTTTTTTTGAATTTCTCAATATCAATATCTTCATTTAGAATTTCAAGAAACTCGTTATTTTTTATTTCGTTGTTGATAATTTCATCTGTCAGCGGAAGTTCTACTTCATATTTCTTAGAAATAAACGTATTTAGATTTCTTGAATTTATTTCATTTTCACTCATCATCATTTTGGAATTCAAAAGATAATTATTAATCTTATCTGACTTATTTATCTTATCATACAATTCTTTTTCAAGCGTTACAAGTTTTGATTTTATTTTATCGAACTCAGATTTTAATTCTTTATATTTCCCGTTTATCGATTCGTAATCATTTTTTAGTTTTATAATTGATTCAGAGTTTTCTTTAAATTTAATCTGCAACTCATCATTTTTTAATATTGTTTCTTCTAATAATTGTTTATTCTTTATTATTAAATTATTCTGAAACTGAATTGTAGAATTTACTCGTGTCAGATTTTCACTTTCATATTCATATTCCTTTTTACGTTCCATTACTTTCAGGTTGTATTCATTAAACTCTGAAGTTGCATGAGAAAATTCGTTCTGAATGTTATTCACTGTCTCCGTAAGACTGAATGCTTCTTTTTCAAGTTCACTATGAATATCTTTGTCTTCATTTAATAGTAAAATTGTTTTATTCAGTTGTGTCTGTAAATCCTTATTCTCAGAAGTCAAATCGTTATAAAGCGTCTCGTTTCTGGCTATATTCTTTCCAAGTTCATCGATTTTAAATATTAATTTTGATAAATCATTTTTGATTTTTTCTCTTTGACTGTTTTTTTCTTTTAGTTCAGAACTTATATCATCCAGTTTTAAATCTTTGATGAAGTTTTCTTCTTTAATGGAATTCTTTTTTAAAGATTCAATATTTTTACTTATAATCTCAATTTTATCATTTAGTTGTTTAATGGTATTTTCTCTGCCAAGTCTTATATTCTCAACATTAGTCTCGCTGCCTGCTCTAATAACTGAGTCCGTCACAATGTCACCATCTAAAGTTATAAATTTATAATAATTATCTTTTGATAACCTTAATCCTGTATCAAGATTTTCTACTATTATATATTCATCAAGTATATAACTAATTAACTTTCTGTATTTTTCATTTTTAATGTTTACAAATTTATCGGCAAATCCTATTACACCTTTATCATTTATAAATTCAGGATCTCCAAAATATTCCAGATAATAAAAATTGTCATAGTTAAGTTTATCGTTTAATATAAAAGTAACTTTTCCTTTTTTATTGTTTGTCAGGAGATTTATATATCTGTTTACATCTTTTGCATTTTCAAGAATTAAATAGTTTGATACTTCTCCTAATGCAGTTTCTATCGCTACTTTATATTTATCTTCCACGTCAATAATATCAAGAATTGTTCCTGCGTTTTTTGCCTGTATGTCTTTTGTTAAATATTTAATTCCGTCTGAAAAATCTTCAAGCGTTTCTGATAATCCGGTGAAGTAATCTGCTTTTGTTTTTGTTTTATTATACTCAGACTGAAGTTCCGTAATTTCTCTTGTATATTCTTCAATCTTCAACTCAATTGATTTCTTTTGTTTTTCTGCTTCGTTGAATTTTTTCTCTATTAAATTAATTTCTTTGTTCAGATTATTCAGAAGTTCATCGAGTCCGAATTTTTCTGTTTCTAATTCTTTTATTGAAGATAAAATATTTTCATTTTCTTGTCCGACTGTTTTTAATCTTTCGAAATTATTATCAAGTTTTAATGATGCCTTAATTTGCTCATCATTTTTGGTTATAATTTTTTTGTTGATTTCTTTTAACTTGCCTGTAATATCCTGAACCTTCACTTTGTTTTCGTTGATTATCATTCTTAGACCGTCAACTTTTTCTCTTTTTTCTCTCAGTGAATTTTCAGATATATCCAAAGCATTTTTTAAAATTTCAACTTTTTCTGAAATTTCCTTTTTCCTGTTTTCATTATTCAAAACAGTTTTTTCTGAATTATTAATCTCCGTCATTAAACGGGATTTATTGAGGTCATTCGATTTTAATTCCGATTAAATT
>DOWN01000357.1 GCA_003519545.1 Bacteroidota bacterium | reverse complement strand
CCTGTCCCGATTTATCGGGAATTTATCGGGATGTAATTCGTCTAATTCGCTTAATTCGTGATCCTCATTTCCTTTAAACCCTTGTCCTGATCCACCTCCGGCTAATAACTGCGTTGCTGAATAATCCCAACCTGCTACAACTCCTTCCCAACTGTATGGGTAATTTTGCATAATCTGCTGAAATCCACTCAATGCCGATTGATACTCACCGAGTTTCACTTTACATTTCTGAATAAAATAATTACACCTCAATACCAATGATGAATTGTTTCCGTTTGTTGAAATTAAACTTTCAAGTTTTGTTTTATAATTAGAAATTTTTGTATCAGTGCTGTCATCAGTTACAAGCGATGCAAAATAAACCGGTTGAATAATATTTATTATACCTGCTGAATCAGGATAAGTATTCAATATCTCATTTCCAATTCTTGTAACATCATTAAATTTTCTTTTTCTCATCAAAACTTTTAAAGAATCAGATTTTAGTTTAAACAAATTTCCTGTTGTGACTTCCATAATTTTATTTATTCCAGTATTTCCTCCACCAATCCCGACAAACTTAGTCCATAAAGTATCTTCTATATCACCAAAATAAACTATTTCATAACTTTCAGGACTGTAATTTTCGCAATTATTATCTCCGGTATAAAAATTTAATGCACTAATATTTATCTCCCAACTCAAATCCTGATTCAAATAATCAGACGTATTATCTGCTTTGAAACAATTATCAACAATACTTATATCATTAGTTGTAAAATAATCGTCATTAAATGTACCTGTGAAATGAGCATATCCTGATTTTACATTAAATACATTAAATCCTTTATCAGCATCAAAATAAGAATTTTGCAAAATTATATTTGATGCCAAATCCCCGGTTGTATTAAGTTTATTATAACCACCCAAGTAATAATTTCCCATTTCAGATTTCAGGTTAAAATAACTTCCTGCATTCAGGTTTAGGTGATAATTTTCATAACCTGTGTTCGAAACTTCATTGCTAAAAAAATCAATATATGAAACAGCAGAATGTATTCCGTTTTGAAATCCTTCGATTTTATTATTTCGGATAACGCCACCGGTTACATTGTTTAGAAAAACTGCATTGTTTGAATTATTATTTCCTTTGAAATGATTGAATCTCATTAATACAGGAGACTGAGTAAAAGCATAATTTGAAATTCTAATGACAGGTGAAACTAATGATTGATAATCAAACACATTTCCGAAGATATCCAATGCTTGATTTTCCCAATTAGGTTCATAAAGATAATCAATACTTACCGCACCGACTCTTGGAGAAGTGTTTGTTCCTGAGAAGAAATTATATCTGAGAAGCATATATTCACAATCTACAAATTTTAATGCGAAGTTAAAATCATCAGGATGACCCGGTGAAATTAAATCATCAAATTCAGTTGCCTGAATATTAACCACAGGGCAACCTGTAAATTTAAGTCCTTCCCATTTTTCATTATTTAATCCTCTGAAATAATTTACACCAACCTCTGTTCCGCTATTGCAAATAAAATTACCACCTGTCATTTCGATTTTAGTGTTATATGCAAAATTTATTATAGTGTTAGTTCCAATAGTCATATTAAAACCATTGTTATATACATTTCCCTCACAATTAAATTCAAGACCACCAAATTCTTCATCCGTAACTAGCGTCCCACCTTCCTGCATAACAGGTGCGAGTTTGTATAGTCTGCCTTCTCCGGGTTGGAAAAAACCAAATGAAATTTCCTGATTTGAATTTTTATTAAAAGTTTTAATTACTGAGCTATCACTTACGTCTATAATTTTCCAATTATTAAAATTATTTAGTTTATTAGAATTAAATTTTGTTGAAATTAATCTCCTTCCACCAATATTATCAACTGAATTATTACCAACATATGGAGAACATCTTCTGTTCACAAGCATAAAATAATGTGTATTGTTTTCATTTTCATTTTTTTTGAAAGTCGCAAACTGAATATAAGTTTTATCAGTAGGATCCGGAATTGAATTTTCACTGATCGAAATTTCTTCATCTGTATGATTTATATCTTGCTTGTAAGTTTTTATCTGATTAATTATGGAGTTAGTATTTGCTTCGTTCCTTTCGTTTTCAAGGTGGTATATATAACTTTTTCTGTCTGAATTATTAAATTCAACTAAATGGCTTCCAATTTTTTTTATTTCTTCATTGATATTTTTTGTAGCAGCCCATTTATCCTGACCATAAACATTATATATCCTTTTGTCTGTTACTGTTCCTCCGGTATTATTTACATCCAGATAACCTCTGAAATAATAATCAGTATGTTGCTTAGCATAATCTCCATAGGATGAATAAATAAAATATAACAATCCCTTTACTCCATAAGTCAAAGCAACATTTGTTGTCATACTGATTTCTTCGTTTGTTGGTTCTCTCCTCATATGGTGATCACTATTCCATAAGTGAGTTTGTATAAGATAAAAAGCAGGTTTTCCGGAATTTTTAGTTAATGTATCCACACGTTTCATTGCGTTATTAAAATCCGCATCAATAGAAAGCATATTTGTTGGAGTATTCAGTTCATATTGTAATGCATCTTCATAAAAAGTAGGTGCAGCGGGAAATCCGATAAAACCTTCATCTTCATCACAGTCGCATCCTCCTGCACTGCAATTTGGAAGTGTATTTGGAATGTAATGAGCACCGTTTAATTTGGTTGGTGGTGTTGAGCAATCTGCACCCCAAAACGGATAACAAAAGCTTGTAATTATATCTGTATTAATTTTATCGTATAAATTTCTTTGGATATAATCCAGGTTAAAAACATTAGTAGTAGCAATGTTGTGTCTGTGAATACTGAAGGTGCTGATGTTTAAATCAAAAACCAGAGACATTCTTCCGTTATATCTTTGTTTAATTCTATCGTTTATATATTTCATACATGGAATTTGATTAAACTCAAACTCTTCTATGTAAAACTGAATAATTTGATTTTGATATTGAGCTGCGATGGAATCAAGTTCCCATAAAAGCCAGGGATTTCCTTGTGGGGGTTGACTTTCATAATATCCTCTGAACAAGTCATGCGCAATTTCATTTTCAACTTTTACATAATCAATCCACATATCGCAATTGCCTGACCACCACACTCGAAAATCAACTTTACATGATGTATCCCATAAAACTATGGAATCAGGGTTGAATATGCCGTCGTTAACTTTATCAATAATTAAGTTTGTATCAAATTGTGCGAATGTAAATTCTTCTAAATATATTCCATTATAATTATTGTTACTTAAAAAATTTCTCGAATATATAGGAATAATTTTTAATAAATCACCATTTGCATTCAAGACTTCAATCTTACAAATTTGTAAATCCGGATAATTATCAACAATATTCGAATCAATTCTAATCTTGGGTTTTACATACCAGTTATAAATTGAATCAACTGCATATTTACCCCATGTGCTATGCTTGTTTATCTGTTCCCTGTTTGCTCTCAAATCTTTCACTACATATCCTGCCTGGTGTCCCTGGCTTGTGCTTGAATATCTTACATATTTTCCATTATTATATTGATTATCCTGAAAATCTATTCCGGTATTTGTTGAGTGCCAGTCATATGCATAACTTTTTAAATCCTGGTTCGGCAAGTGAATCTCTTCTTCACATTCATAAATACTTGACTGACCAAATGATAAATATAATATTTTCTCCCTGTCATATAATGTTTTCATTCCATTTGCTGAGTTTTTCTGTAATCTGTCTGTTATTAATCCTTTATATTGACTCAGCGGTGCTTCAAGTAAATCTATATTTGAGTTCCACTCATATATATTATACCAGTTATGATATGAATGCCATAGATTAATACCCAGTTCATCTCTCAATCTTGCATAGTTTGTGTCATGACCACTTCCTAATATTCCTATCATAAAGCTATCAAGTTGGTATGGAGGTGGTGAGTTTAAGTTCAATTTTCCTGTGTTTTCTAATTTCTTTTCCGGCTTAAAACTTGTTAATGAAATAAGAAATATTGAGAGCAACAAAACGGGTAAAATGTTATTTTTTTTCATCTCTGTTTCCTTTTCGGTTTAAGACTTAATTATATTCTTTTATTTTAAGAGCAGCATTTTTTTTGTTTCTTTTAAATTTTCAGTTTCAAGTGTATAAAAATAAACTCCGCTTGAAAATTTACTTCCATCAAATGTTACTTCATATGTACCCGGTGAGAACTCACTATTCAGTAAAGTTTCTATTAATTTTCCATTAACATCATAAACTAATATCTTTATATTGGATTTTGATTCTTTCAATGAAAATTTTATTTTTGTTACAGGATTGAATGGGTTTGGGTAGTTTTGATATAGCTCAAATCTTTCAGGTATTTCAGTAGATATAGTAGAAATATCTGTAATTATCCTGATTGAATCTCCTCCGGTTACTGTGTGAACTCCTTTGTTTTGGTTATCAGGATAAGCCCAGCCATTCAATTTATTTGTAAAATCAAGTTGAAAATATTGTATAATTTGATAACCAGTATCAGGTAATTGGTATCCCCATGTTTCACCTTGGTTAGTAGATATATATAATAAACCTCTGTTTCGGCCTGATCCATAAAATATTCTTGAACCTGAACCCCATATTGTATCTTTGTTTACAAAGCTAAATTCATATATTCCTGTATTTGAAGATAATATACCTCCGTTGATTGAAATTCCACCTTGAGGTAAATTGATTACTTGCCAAGTTAATCCTCCATTAATTGTCTTTTTTAGATCTCCCCTTGATTTCCATCCAACTGTATCATTCTCAAAATGTATATCTACCCAATATGTCTCTCCGGATATCAAACTCCAATTAAATCCTCCATTTGTAGTCCGTCTTAATGGACCACCATTATAACTAATAAACCCTAAGTCCTTATTTACAAAATAAACTCTATCGGGATTGCCTGAACCTGTTATATAAAATTGTCTTATCCAGTTTTGTCCTCCGTTTGTTGTGCGGTATAATCCGCCTACTAAATCTACTCCTGATGCTATCCATATCGTATCTTCGTTCAAGGCATAGAAACCATTCGCTCCACCTTCTGGTAAGTTAATCTGAACCCAGTTTATTCCTTGGTTTGTTGTCTTAAAAACAAATCCTCCATATGCATATCCCGTATTTTCATTTAAAAACTGTAGACCACCGGTGAAGATATTTATATTTGATAACAAAAACCAATTATCACCTCCATTTGTAGTTTTAAAGATACAACTTGAATCTGTTATTGATGTATTTACTGCCATCATCAATCCTGTAAGGCTGTCAAAAAAAACAATATCATTTATTTGTCTGCCTTGCAAATCTACCGTCTGCAAATACCATCCTTTTGGTGGTGTCCCCTGAAATGTGAATGATAAAAAGAGTAATATTAAGCAGGTGTATAATATATTTTTTTTATTTTTATTTATCATATCTTTACTTTATCTCTATTCAAAAATTAATTCTTAATCTGATTTATTTCAAGAGTAAAAATTGATTGCCAATAAAATTGAATAAGTAAGTTTTTTCTCAAAGTAATTATTTTATATAAGGGATCCATTTCCGATAAATCGGGACAGGCTGTCACATCGTTCCTCAGGATGATAGATGCTTTTTTCGTATTCTAAAATTATTTGTTTAAAGGAGTCCATTAAAGGTTCGTAAATCCTTCCCCTACATCCTCCCGACACTTCGGGACAAGCTCCTCCAAGGGGGACTTAAACAGAATTCGCAGGAGTCCCTTGCAGGAGACTCCTGCGGGAGAGGGAGGAGTCCCTTTCAGGAGACTTCTGCGGAAGAGGAATGATTATTAATTGGTAAGAAATGAGATTGCGGGTCAAGCCCGCAATGACAAAATAGGATAGTGCATTATGCTATATAAAAGATTGTTTCCTGATGAATAGAGATAGGCTAAGCCCGCGATGACAATTAAGTGATAATGTTTTATACTTATAATGAGATCCGTCGTCACTTCGTTCCTCAGGATGACATAAAAATATATCCGCATGCTAAAATTGTTTGTCCGCAAGTGTCCAATGAAGAAGTGGAAATCCTCCTCCCTACATCCTCCCGACACGTCGGGACAAGCTCCTCCAAAGGGGGACTTTTACTAAGATAATACTTATATGAGAAACTTTCCCGATAAATCCGGACAGGCTGTCACATTGTTTCTCAGGATGACATGATTGTTATTTCTCAGGATGACATACTTTTTCATAAAATATACGCAGGATATTAATTATCGAACATAAATAATTTATCTATTAAATCTAAGGTGGAGATGTTGTCGGCGTCGGAGTTGAAGTTTGTGATGAGGCGATGACGAAGAACGGGTTTCGCTACTTTTTTTATATCTTCTATTTCGGGTGTGTATCTGCCTTCCAATACTGCAAGGGTTTTTGCACCGAGTATTAAATATTGTGATGCTCTGGGACCCGCTCCATAATTAATATAATTTTTTATGAAGTCAGGTGATTCAGGATTTTGTGGTCTGGTTTTTCGAACCTGTGAAACTGCATACTTAATCACTTCTTCTGCTACAGGAACTCGTTTTATCAATGACTGAAAATCAATTATTTCCTGCTTTGAAAAAATATGTGAAAGTGCCGGCGAGTATGAACTTGTGGTTTTATTCACGATTTCAATTTCTTCTTCTCCTGTCGGATAGTCAAGCCATAGATTAAACATAAATCTATCAAGTTGTGCTTCAGGCAAAGGATAAGTTCCCTCTTGTTCTATCGGGTTTTGTGTTGCCAATACAAAAAATGGTTCATCAAGTCTGTATGTAACGCCTGCTGCGGTGACTTTATGCTCCTGCATCGCTTCAAGCAAAGCAGACTGTGTCTTTGGAGGTGTCCGGTTAATTTCATCAGCAAGCAACATATTTGAAAATACTGGACCTTTTATAAACTTAAAAACTTTTTCTCCTGAAGTCGTGGATTCAAGTATTTCAGTTCCTGTTATATCAGATGGCATAAGATCGGGAGTGAACTGAATCCGATTGTAATTTAAATCTAAAACATCCGCGAGAGTTTTTACAATGAGAGTTTTTGCAAGACCGGGAACACCGACGAGCATACAATGTCCTTGAGCAAGAATAGCAATCAAAATTCGGTCAATTATTTCCTGCTGACCTACAATAACTTTTGAAATTTCTTTTTTAAGTTCGGTATGTTTTCGATTTAAGTCCTCAACAAGACGGACATCAGAAGAAGTATTTGTCATTTAGTTTTATATAGTTACTACTTCTATTTCGCCAAAATGTTTCAAATCGTTTTCGAGAATTTTTACATCACCGCAAACTGAAAAACATAATCTATCAGGATGTAAATATTTTTTCGCTGATTCTAAAACTTCATCTTTAGTAACTTTGTTTATGTTAGAAATATATTTGGAATAAAAATCTTTATCAAGATTGTAAAGTTTTAGATTTATTACTTTTGATGCTATAGAATTCGGAGTTTCCAATTGCAAAGGGAAATTTCCCGTTATATAATTTTTCATTGCCGTAAGTTCTTCATCAGTTACTTTTTCATCTCTGATTTTTTTTAACTCTTTTAAAATTTCAGTAATCGCATTTGCAGTTATGCCGGTTTTCACTTCTGTTTCAACCGAGAAATCTCCGGCAAATTTATTAAACTCAAAATAACTTCTCGCACCATAAGTGAAACCGTTAATCTCACGAAGATTATAATTTATTCTTGAAGTAAATGAACCACCGAGAATATTATTCATAATGTATGCAGGGAAAAAATCAACTTCACTTCTCGAGACTGAAAGATGACCTATTTTAAGAGTTGACTGCACGGCATTGTTTTTATCTGAAAGCAAAACAACCGGTTTATCTGAAATTACCGGATTGATAAAATTTCCTTCTATTTCCGAATCAGGATTATTAAGATGACCAAATGATTCTTCAATATATTTAATTGCTTTATCAGGACTAATTTTACCGACGAAAGCAACAAGAAGTTTAGACGGAATAAAATTATCTTTATAAAAACTGACTAAATTTTCTCTGTTAATTTTATTCACAGTGCTTTCGAATCCTTCAATTGGTAAAGCGTAAGGAGATGCACCGAAAACTTTAGTTTTAAATGCTCTCAAAGCGAGATAATCACTTTCATCTTTTAAACTTTTAATTGAATTAACTTTTTGAATTCTTAACCTTTCAATCTCTTCATCTTTAAAAGAAGGAGTTGTTAAGACTGAACTTATAATTTTGAAAACTTCATCAAAATATTTTTCAAGAGTGTAAGCTGAAATAAAATTCGCATCAGAATCAGTTCCGTAACTTAAAGATGCACCATAGAAATCTATTTTTTCCGCAATTTCTGTCGCACTCATTTCATCAGTACCTTTAGAGAGCATATCGGTAGTGAAAGAAGAGAGACCGGGAAGATTATTATCAGAGTAAGAGCCTGATTTATAAACGAACCTTACACTTACCACAGGCAATGAATTATCTTCAATTACAATTACCTCAATACCGTTTGATGTTACCGTTTCAAAATAACCCGGGAAAGAAACATCTTTAGATAGTTTTGATTTTGGTGGTTTAGATCTGTCTAATTCGTAATAATTAATGTCGTTATTAAATTCCATAATTAATTTTTTTCGGGCATATAAAAAAGCACAACCCTTTTATTTTTCTGTAAATATTTTTTTGCCGCAGAAATAATTTTATTTTTATCAAACTCAAAATATTTTTTTATTTCAGAGTTTATAAGATTTGGATTATTTAAAAC
>DOWN01000163.1:3753-6471 GCA_003519545.1 Bacteroidota bacterium | reverse complement strand
GTCAGAGTTTATCTTGACAGGTTAGATCAGATTCCTGAAAAAGTAAAAATATTCACTAAAGAAAAAATTGAAATTCCTGAAGAGTTTAAAGAATTGGTTTTTAATGATTCAAGTAAAAAAGTATTTGAAGTTCTTAAAAATAAAATTCAGTCATCTGAAAAAATTACAGCAGAAGAATTTAAAACTATGTTAAATGAATCGGGAAAAGAAACCGGCGTTAAAGGTAAAAACTTATTCAAACCGGTAAGAATAGCATTGACAGGGGAGGAGCACGGACCGGAAATGCCCGTTATTGCTGAAATCTACGGCAAGGAAAAATTGATTAACATTTTATCCTCTTACAAATAAACTAATAACCAAAATTTTTAAAGATTAAAATAAAATGTAGTTTTGAAAATTAATTCAAAACTACATATTTAATTTCATAAAAATACTTTCCGGAGAAAAAAACCGGTTATCTTATTTTCTTTTTATGTCTGTTTTTTCTTAATCTTTTTTTTCTTTTATGCGTAGATATCTTATGACGTTTTCTTTTTTTACCACAAGGCATTATTGATTTACTCCTTTAATTATTTTTTTCTAAACTTTCTTGAACTACTTTTTTAAATTCTTTTGAAACTTTGAAATGAGGAATGTATCTTTTTTTCAACATTACCTTTTCTCCTGTTTTAGGATTACGAGCTTCCCTGGGATCTTTAATGTTATTTTTAAAAGTACCAAATCCCCTGATTTCTATTGTTTCATTATTTCTGAGAGAATCAATTACACATGTGATAAATCCCTCAACAACTATTTCAGTTTCTTTTTTGCTTAAACCGGTTGCTTCAGAAATTTTCGCGGCAATTTGTGCTCTTGTCATCTCTTATAATTTTATTTTACAAATTTGTATTGCAAAATAGGTGTATTGATAAACTCATTTGTCAGTTCATCTTTCACTTCTTTAATTTCGTTTTTAAACATACTTTCATAAAGTATATCAAAGTAATATCTTCTTTCCCGTTCTCTCACTATTTGTGGTTTTCCTTCTATACCTGCTTTCTCTCCGGTAATTCTTATTGCATCTTCAAATGTTCCGAGTTCATCAACTAATCCTAATTTCATTCCTTGTTCACCTGTAAATACTCTTCCGTTTGCTATAGTAGATAATGCAAGACTATCAATTTTTCTTTCACTGGAAACGACATTAAAAAACTGATCATAACTGCTCATAATTATATCCTGAAAATATGCTTTGTCACTGTCGTTCATTTGCCTGAAAGGACTTCCCGCATCTTTTAAATTACCGCTCTTAATTGTTGTTTCGGTAATTCCAAGTTTATCAGCCAAATCTTTGATTGATATAAACTGAGCAATCACTCCTATACTTCCAACAAGAGAACCGGGATTTGAAATAATATAAGAACTTCCACAAGCCGCGTAATATCCTCCGCTTGCAGCAATTGAACCGACTGAAACGACCACAGGTTTTTTCTTGACGTCTCTAACCCATTTAATAATTTCATACATTTCCTGTGATGCGGCAACACCGCCACCCGGTGAATCTATCCTAAGTAATATTGCCTTTATCTCTTTATCTTCACCGAATTTTTTAAATTGTCTTACAATAGGTTCGCTTGAAAAAATTGCATAATTCAATTCAACAACAGCAATTTTTCCTTTACCTGAACCTTCTGTTTCAACCCAAAAATCTTTTTGTTTGTCCAACCTCGTTACAAAAATAATAAACAAAGCAAATATTCCTATTATCATAAATAAAAATATTACTCCGAATATCCCCCAAAACCAGGGCCAAAAACTTTTTTTCTTAGGTTGAACGTTTTCCATAAAATTATTGATTTAATGCGTTGTATTTATTTTTTGCATCATCTCTTTTTGCTTCGTTTCCTAAAACATCATAAGCAACAACTAACAACTGATATGAATCTTTTAATAAATCTTTATTTTGAGTTTGTGCTGTTAACGGCTCAAGATTATCAACCATATTCTGAGATAAAATTGTCATCATTGCATTGTCAGTTGTATTCTCAAGTTTTTTATAATTCGCAAGACCAATATTAAATAATGCTACTTCATAATATTCACTGTTTTTTTCAAGGTAATTTAATCCTTTAATCTTATTAAAAATTGAAAGTGCATCATCATATTTTTTATCATTCATAGCCAATACACCTGTTTGATATAATACTCTTGCAATTCCTAAAGCATCACTCGGACTTTTTGTTTTTTCGATTATGCTTTCATAAATCATTAATGCGGAATCATTTTTTCCTAAATATAAATATGAATCAGCAATTAACTGATAAGTAGAAACACTGTCAGGTAAAATGTTGACTGCTGCATTAAACTTATCAAGTCCTTGTCTTAAATTTCTGAATGCTGTCACACTGTCTTTTGATCCTAATGCTTTTGTTCCGGCATTGAAACTGCTGATACCTTCATTATATTTTAAAGCCCAGTAACTGAATGCATCCTGAGAATACTGAGGTGATAAACTTCTTACTTTTTCAAATGATGCTCTTGCATCTGCATATTTTCCTAATTCAATCTGTGACACACCGAGCATATACCATGCTTCTCCGTCATTAGCATTTTTTTGTAAACCTTTTTTTAATTCAACTTCCGCTTTCGCATAATCTTTTTGCTGATAAGCAAGTTTACCGGTTGTAGTCTCTGCAGACGCACAACCATATATGTAAATTCCGAATGAAAGAAATGATA
>DOWN01000163.1:0-3673 GCA_003519545.1 Bacteroidota bacterium | reverse complement strand
TTTTCAATTTAAGTTTTTGTATTATTTATTTAAATTGTTAAAAATTTAAATAAATATATGGCAAATACTTTTTCATTTGATATCGTCTCTGAAATTGACCTTCAGGAAGTTGATAATGCAGTTAATCAGGCACTTAAAGAAGTTATGCAACGTTATGACCTCAAAGATTCAAAATCTGAAATTGAACTGAACAAAAAAGACAGAATTATAAAGGTAAGTTCAAAAGATGAATTTTCTCTAAAGTCTGTTAATGATATACTTCAAAATAAATTAATCAAAAGGGGAATTTCTATCAAAGCATTGAAATACTCTGAAATTGAACAGGGAAGTATGGGCTCTGCGAGACAGCAAATTACTCTACAGCAGGGAATTGAAAAAGAAAATGCTAAACTCATTGTCAAAATGATTAAAGACAGCAAATTCAAAGTGCAGGCGACGATTCAGGATGAGCAAGTTAGAGTTTCCGGAAAATCAAAGGATGATTTGCAATCTGTTATGAATTTACTTAAAAACGGTGAACTTGATTTTGCATTTCAATTTACTAATTACAGATGAAGAAAGTTATAATTTCATTCTTAACGGTTTTTCTTTTCTTGGGAGTAACGCAGGAGTTAACATCTCAGCGTAATCTCAAAATTTTAAATACAATAATTCTCGATGCGGGACATGGTGGAAAAGATCCTGGTGCTATAGGAGTAAATAAATCTTATGAAAAAGATTTAAATCTAAAAATTACTTTCAAAGTTAAAGAATTACTGGAAAATAATTACAGGGATTTAAATGTAATACTGACAAGGTCTGATGATACTTTTATTGAACTGCAGGAAAGAGGAAGAATAGCCAATGAATCAGGTGGTAACCTGTTTGTGAGTATTCATTGTAACTCAAAAAAACTTGATGATCCCGAAGAAAAAACCGGATTTGAAATGTATATATTAGATCCAAAACGTCTCGACAGACATTTTGATTTAACTCTGAACCAGAATTTATATTTGTCCGACATTAAAAGAAGCACTGAAGATTCAGTTATTAATACCATCAAAGCATCTTCATTCATTTTTTCAAATTACAAGTATGAAGAGCGAATGGCAAAAATTCTGATAAAAGAATTTGTGAAAGAAACAGGATTGACTAACAGGGGAATCAAACAGGAACCATTTGTTGTGCTTTATGGAGCGTCTATGCCTGCGGTATTGATTGAATGCGGATTTTTATCTAATCAATCGGATGAAGCATATTTGAATTCTGAAAAAGGTCAGAATGATGTTGCCAATGCAATTTATAAATCAATACGGTTTTATAAAACTGAATATGATTTTGAAAATAATTTTTACAGGTAGGTAAAACAAAACTTCAAATTCATTCAAAATAATTTATTTTTAAAATTTCAATTCTGATTGTTATTGGAGAAGTTTTTTCAATACATGCAAAAAAAAAGCCCTTAAATTTATTAAGGGCTTTTTTATTATTAACTGCCAATTTTAACTATCATAGGGTCAAGATTCATTCTTACAAGTCTTCTTTTGTCGCTTCGTGATTCATTTTTATATTCATAGTGACCGGCATAAACATTATAGACACTTGAATCATCAACGATTGTTTCTTTTATCATTAAAGTGTTAAAATCGTTGGTTTCAAGTTTCCCAATTAGTTCATAAGCTTCTTCTTTTGTATAAAATTGTCCGAGCAAGAAAGTAAATCCTTTTAATGATTTAACTTTTTTTGTGATATCTAAATTTATCAACTCCTGTTCGTCATTTAAATTCAATGTTGAAGTATCAGCGC
Source organism: Bacteroidota bacterium (assembly GCA_003519545.1). Taxonomy (GTDB): domain Bacteria; phylum Bacteroidota; class Ignavibacteria; order Tepidaquicellales; family Tepidaquicellaceae; genus UBA9002. The sequence goes on along the minus strand of DOWN01000163.1, from coordinate 1,888 downwards.
CCGGTGTAATGACTTTGATATGTAATTTTTCTAACGCATCAAACAATTCGTTAATCTCTAATTCCTGTAACTGGTCGTTTGATACTAATCCTTCATCATCTCTTGTAAGTTCGATGATTACTTTAGAGTTTTCCGGTAATACGGTTTCTAAAAGCGAAACATTTGAGGTCGTTTCTGTGCTATTAACTGATTCTAAAGTCTCAGGATCTAAAACTTCAATCATTACGTCCGCAAGACCACCCATTCCAATTTCGGTTTTTGCCGCATGTGAAAGGTCAATGATTCTACCCTTTATATAAGGTCCTCTGTCATTGATCTTAACGATTACAGATTTACCATTTTCAAGGTTAGTTACTTTAACCATTGAATTAAAAGGTAAAGATTTGTGTGCTGCTGTGAGGTCGTGTGTATTAAACCTTTCCCCATTTGCTGTCTTCCTGCCCTGAAATCCGGGTCCATACCAGGAAGCAATACCTTTTTCTGTAAATCCTATTTTATCATTGGATGGTTTAGCTGCTAATTCGTTTACTGAACTAACGGGATTCATTAGAAATAATGCAAAAATGATTAATATTGCATTACTCAATGTGATTTTCCGCAAAATGCATCTCCTATTTTATTTTATCGGAATATGTTTAACAAAACACTTTTTTCACATTTGAATCCATCTGGATTTCAAAGAACGTTATTTTCGAACGTAATTTACCCTTTTAATGTAAATTACTGTAAAAACTTATATTTATAGAGAAATACGGTGATTTACCGTATTTGATTTGTAATTTTCCCTTTTTTCAGGCTGTCATTAGAAAATTTATCCACATTCCTCTAATGAGCATTTAAGATACTTAAAATGATTTTAAGATGCAAGTTTCAAAATTGGTATCCTCAAAAATTTTGAAAATTTTCTTTTAATACTACTTAAGTGCTTGTAAAAACAATATATAATGCATATTTTCACCTCTTAAATGAAAAATTTATTCAAATCTATTGGTCCGGGTTTCATCGTCGCTGCAACAGGTGTCGGTGCCGGAGATATGGTTGCATCAACTATTGCAGGAGGTAAATTCGGTCTGGTAATTCTATGGGTTATCGCGTTCGGTGCTTTACTTAAATACGTTCTCAATGAAGGGATTGCAAGATGGCAATACGCAACCGGATCAACTCTTCTTGAAGGTTGGATCACACATCTTCCAAAAATTTTTTCATATTATTTTATAGGTTATCTTTTTGTTTGGAGTTTTATTGTCGGAGGTGCTTTAACCACAAGTTGTGGTCTTGCCTTAAATGCGATGTTCCCGTTTTTATCAATTGAATATTGGGCTGTTATTCAGGCAATTATTGGATTTTTACTGATTTATTTCAGCAGATATTCTTTTTTCGAAAATATTATGAAAGTTTTTGTTGTTAGTATGTTTTTAACTTTTATAATAACTGCTTTAATAATTAATCCTGATTGGATTTTGACATTTCAATCTCTATTCATCCCTTCAATTCCCGAAGGTTCATCTAAATTTCTATTAAGCGTAATTGGTGGAGTTGGTGGAAGTTTAACTATTTTATCTTACAGTTACTGGATTAGAGAGAAAAAATGGAATTCACCGGAAGATTTTAAAAAATCAAAAATTGATCTATCTGTCGCCTATATATTTACAGGTTTATTCTGTTTGTCAATTGCGATTATCGCTTCAGGTATCCATCCCGATGAAATTAAAGGTGAAAGAATTTTAATAGGTGTTGCGGATAAACTAACCTCCTTTGGTGGTGTCTGGCTTAAATGGATTTACCTTCTTGGTTTTTGGTGTGCTGTCTTTTCCTCTTTAATTGGTGTTCTTCAGGGAATACCTTATATGTATGCTGATTTTATTAAGTCATTCAAAAAATCAAAAAA
>DOWN01000293.1:3650-4892 GCA_003519545.1 Bacteroidota bacterium | reverse complement strand
AGAATACTATAATATTTATGAAAGAAGAAAAAACTTTTTATTTAGATGTCCAAGAAGAGTTATGTAAAATTTATGAAAGTTTAAAAGATGAAATACTAAAAGAAGAGACTCAAGAAGCAATAAAATTATTAAAAAGAGTCAATATATTAACATCTCAAGGGGATAAAACTTATTATATAAATAAAATTGAAAAAAGACCTAATTCTATACTTTAGAAAAAAAAATTGTTTGCAATGAAATTTATTTTTGTTTAATCCAAACATCAGAAAAATAGCTCGTTAGGGAATATGCATTTTGCAAACTGACATATACAGTGAAATCATTATTTATTTTTTTACTGTAAATTTGTTTAATACCTGTACTTCCGTCCGGAGCTTTTTCAAAATCAGAACTTTCCATATAGAAACCATCTCTTTGCAATCGCTCAACAATTTCATATTGATATAAACCGCTTTTACATAATTTTATATATTTATTTTTTATTTTATTAATTTCAGCTGCTTTTTGCTTTGCTTTTTTTGTTTGTTCTTTTTCTTCTAATCTTGATTCTTTAAGAAAATTTTGAGCACTGGAATAATTTGAGTCAGATATTTCAACACTTTCTAATAATGGTATAGCACGATAGTGCTCACCTTTATAATAAGCTTCCAATCCTTTTTCAAAATTACTTCTGTTTTCTTTTATGGTATTTATTGAATCCAGAAGTTTATCAACTCTTTCACGATCACTTATGGTGTCTGAGGATTTATTTCGTGAATAGTCATAATAAACGAATATAAGGATTACTATAACACAAGCTATTATATAAGCAATATAATCTGTATTAGAGCTTTTCTTTTTTATTTCTTGCATTTGGATTGGTAATTTTATCAGTCATGTACTTTTAATTGTGCATCCATAATTAATTGATATGATTCACGTAGTTTTAGTTTCTCGTTAAATTCTGATTCAGTAATATTATTTTTTGAAAAATATTCTATTGTAATTTCATAACTATCATTTAGCATATCACTTACTTTTCGACCTTCACTAAACCCTGCCGGAACTTTAATAAGTTTAAAATTTGATTTTAGGTTTTTCACTTTATCTAATTCATTCGAATTTAAATCATTTTTATATACATAATTACTTAACGAATCATGATACCTAATTGATTGATTTAGAAACTTAATTTTTTCATCCGGAGAGCTGGAACAACTGACCACGATAAATGAGAGTAAAAAAAATAAAATTGTTTTCATA
>DOWN01000293.1:2974-3560 GCA_003519545.1 Bacteroidota bacterium | reverse complement strand
AAAAAAAATAAAATTGTTTTCATAATTATGGAACTTTGCAAATTATTAAATAGTAGAATAACTTAAATTAAATATAACGCCATGGCTTAAAAACTCATTTCAATATATCTTTAATACTTTCAGCTACTAAATCATATTCAGATAAATCTTTGGTTTTAAATATAGTATTCTGTGTGTTTATATATGGATTACCAATGCCCGTCAATATCCAGTTTGCACTGTAACCGCCACGAATGAATTTAGTGAGTGCATCAGCATCAGGCTTTCTCTTATTGTTTACATATTTAGAAATTGTTTGCTTACTCATATTTACTTTGAGACCAAAATTTTCAAATGAGTCATCTCCTATAAGTAATTTAATACGTGAACCAATAGTTGCCATATGGGGACAAAAAAAGGTATTTTATTAACGTAGCCAAATGGCTACTTTTGAAAAGTTTAATTTTTCAAATATATGTTAAATAAGAATAAATTAAAAGAAGAAATAAATAGCAGAAGAAAAAAAGCAACGTATAAAAACTCTCAAAGGTTTATTGCGAAAAAGCTTGGTATCTCTGAAAGTCAACTATCCAACATATTTGCAGGG
>DOWN01000293.1:0-2872 GCA_003519545.1 Bacteroidota bacterium | reverse complement strand
CGGAAATGATGTCAAAAATTGAAAAAATTTTAAATCAAGATTTATATAAAATCGGAAAGAATTAGAATATGAATTATAAACAAGTAAATTTTATAACTCAGACATTTATAATTTTTCCAATAGTAAGAATTAGCGATGCAATATTACTTCCCGGTTCTGTGTCTGCTACTTTAATTTCAGATATACCAAAATATTTGCAACGAAAGTTTTTGAGTCAATTAACTTTCAGTGGTAATAAATATCTATATGATGATTTGGATCACATTATAACTGTTCACAATTTCCTGAATTATTTCAGTAGACTTCATAAAATTGGGAAAAATGCTTTAACGCAAAAAATATTATACATTAAAAGATGTAAAGTAATAAATGTTGAAGAACCGGAAAATGATTTATGCATTTTTAAAAAATGTTCAATGACTGCAATGGCAAAAATGTTACAAACTGATGTTGAGACTCTTAATAAAATAAAGGATATAAATTCTACGCTATGGAAACATATAATGAACATAAATAATATCTATTCTTTAACAACAGGTAGATTTTTAATCAAACATTATTCATTGAATAATAAACGAATAATTTATCCTCTAAAAGATGCTCTGCTTGTTCTGAATAATAGGATAAAGACTTTAGGAATTAAGAAATGCTGGATAGCGAAAAAACTAAATATAACAAGTGGTTATCTCAGCTCCATATTAGATGGCAAGCGTTCTCCAAAAAATATTAATTCTATTATTGACAAAATATCAAAACTTCTACAATGATTGAACTTTCTGAATACTGCAAACAAAAAAATATTTCAAGACGCTGGGCAAATAAATTGATTGCTACCGGTAAGTTAGAAATCATTACAAAAGACAAGATTAAATATGTGGTTTCTGAATGCGGTTCAATAGTATCTGAAGGTGCGATTGAGGTAATGAAAAAGGAAGCGGAAAAAGATATTTCAAGGTTGATTGTTCAGGAACAGAATAGAAATGCTAATGATGATTATTCAAGAAGAACGGAAGTAGTTGATGAAATAACCGGCATTGTAGAATTATACAAAACAAAAGGTGTCAATTTAAAAGGTTATTCAATCTCAAATATCACAAGAAAAATTAATGGTGATATATGTCAAGTTGATAAAAGTGCAAATATTGTGGTTCGGTCAACACGCAAAGATAAGTTTGAATTTAAAAATAAAGTTTTGAGTAATCCGGACTTACTCAACCGATTTATAAATCTCGCAGCGGGATTTTATTTAGCACCCGGGAATAAATCTATTAGAGATACGGCAATAAAAATTGAAATGATATCCCGTGAGAAAGAGGAATATTATGAGTTTGCTACTATTCCACGCTCAACGATGGTCAGAGCCATTACTAAATTAATAGAACAAAATGCTTTTGATAAATATCACTTATTAAAGAATAATTATCAGAAATTTGAAGCCAGGAAGATTTATAATCAAGGTGCATTTACTGAAATGAATTTTATGGATTATTATGCTATTGATGACCACGTTTGTGAAATAAGTGGAGTTTATAAATGGAATGATGTGAAAAAAGACTGGGAGCTAAGGAAAGTTTATGCGTGGACAATTATAGAAATCAAGACTATGCACATAGTCGCTTACAAAATCAAAGCGGATAATTTTTCTGAAAATGATGTAAAAGAATTATTGCTCCAAGCGGTTATGAATATGGGAAGACCAACTCTCGGAATTTTAATGGATAACGGTCTTGCTCATTCAAAAGTATGTCAAGAATTACTTACGAGACTAAATATACCTTATTATTCGGGTCCTGCTTATGCTCCACTTCATAAAGCACCGGTAGAAAGAAGTTTTGGATTTTGGAAAAATGAATTACTTGCGAATTTTCCTAATTATATAGGTGGTAGTCGCAATGAAGTGAGACACTCGACCAAAAAATTAAGCCCGGAACAAGCCGAACACACTTTTAATGAATTTTTACAGATTGCCGATAAATACTTTGAAGGATATTATCAAACAAAACCACGACTAAGAGAAATTGAACCCGGTAAAAAAATAGAAATATCTATCCGGGATTACTTTAATGAGTTTTATAAAAATTATGAAGTTAATTATATCAATCCGATTGATTTAAGAAATGCATATTTGAGCAATACGGTTTTAAAGCTTCAATACAATTATGTGACATTCAAAGGTGTCGTTTACATGCCGGATGATGTTATAAATCCAGTCTTGGATGGCAGAAAATATTTAGTTCAATATAATCCTCTCGATTTACAATATATAGATTTATATGCATTAGAAGATTTAAAAATTGGTGATGTCGTGACTATATATAAAGGTCAGATAGTTTGCACTTTAAGAAGTCAGAGTTATATGGGATCAGAAGAAAGACAAGCAGCCGTTTCAAAAATCCGAAGAGGTTTTAAAAAAGCAGTAAGAAATATGGCTGAGGCGACAGTTGATCTGGAAATCGTAAAATCGGTTGATCCATTCTGCGATGAACTTAACCGAGCCGGACAATTAATTGAAACCCGAAAGCAATTAGTAAAAGAAACTAAGGATTTAATTGAACTGGATGCAAAAAAATATTTTAGAGTTGATGTTGATGCTTTAACAAATAATGAAACTGAAGAGCCGGAAGAAGTCAAATTTGAATTGTTGAATAATGATGATGTTGATGAACTGAACAATCTAAATTTTAATTATGATGAACTTGAATAATGTCTTTAATCACAGAGAAAATAATTGAAATGACAGATATAGAAATTACAAATCAGATTAAAATTTTAATTGATGCATCGGATAGGATCATTAATGATGCAGAAGAACAAAAACATAATATTGTTTCAATTTCATTTTTTAGTTGGGTTGATAAAAAATTAAGGTTTA
>DOWN01000281.1:2352-2638 GCA_003519545.1 Bacteroidota bacterium | reverse complement strand
GTATATTTTTATAAACTAAAAGTTGAAAACTATTCTGATATCAAAAAGATGATTCTAATAAAATAAACCGCCATGAAAAAATTATTTTTAATATTATTATTAACTCCGCTATTTTCATTTTCAATTGCACAGACAACTAATATACAACTCTATTCATCGGATTCTTTGCAAATTGATAAAGTGTATAAAACATTAAAATCAGAATCGGGATATAAAAATTTTTATTTTCAGATTTTTGATTATAATTCAAATCAATATCAAGATACAAGAAATGGAATGACTTATA
>DOWN01000281.1:0-2218 GCA_003519545.1 Bacteroidota bacterium | reverse complement strand
TTATAGACTTTTAGGAAATTTGATATTATCAAATGCACATAATAATATATTAAGAAGCAATTACGATTTAAGGAATGGATTAAATTTTGGTTTTATTGCAAGTCTAAAAATTTCTTCACAAGATTCAAACAAAATTCTTTATTCAAGATACCTGCCTTGGTGGGAACCTAATCATGAAGTTTATTTAACAACAAATAATGGATTGAATTTTCAAAGTTTAGCAGTAAGTACTTTTATGGATTTATTTAGTGGACTTGATATTTATATGAAAAATGACTCTTTAATGATGTATGTCTTTGATAAAAATGTTTATAAATCAACTAACAGAGGAAATAATTGGTTTAAAATTGATTCCTCATCTCTATTTTATTCATCTTATCTAAATAAATTTTTATCAATCAATCATTTTAATCCGCAATTTGTCTATGGAAATGGAAATAATAATTTAATAATCAGTTCAAATTCAGGTGCAAATTTTCAAATCTCATTAAACAATATCGGCCAGATAAAATCTTTTGAATATAATGAAACAGAGCAAACAATTTATTTGCTTGCCAACAAATTATATAAGTCAACTAACAACGGTTTAAACTGGAATATATTAAATGAAACACCTCTTAACACAATAGAACTTGATCCATCAAACAGTAATATAATTTGGGCAGGAAATTCAACAGGACTGTTAAGATCAACTAATGGAGGTGTAAATTTTACTTTATATAATAATGGATTTTTACCTTCTCAAAATGTAGTAGGTATTTTGAAGAATTCAAGTTACGGTGATACTCTAATTGTCGCAACTTCAAAAGGAGTTTATAAAGTATCACGTCCTGAAGTATTTAATATAAACTTTGAGAATGCATCATACTTTCCATTACATATAGGCAGCAGATATGTATATAGACACAGGGTTCTTCCTTTTCCCGATGATTCTCTTGAAGTAAAGATTACTGACACTGCAACTATTAACGGAAAAAAATATTTTCAGTTTACACCTAACATATTTTTTTGGGGTAACAATTGGGTCAGATATGATTCTTTAACCTCTGCTGTCGTTGGTATCAGAAATTTTCAAAATTGCTTTAATACTTTTGAATTTAAAATTGATAGTCTTGCGTCTTCTTTATCAGATACATTTAGATTCTGCAACAACTTTGAAAGTATTTTATTCAATACTGATATAATATCAAATTCAAACTTAGGAAATAATATATTGACCAAACGATTTATATATAATCAACAAATTAGCGTCATTGAAGAATCAAGAAGATACTATAAAAATTTTGGAATTGGAGAATTTTTATCAACTGAAGTTGATAATCATTATTATTCTCTGAAAGGTGCTGTTATAAATGGAGTTTTATATGGAGATACTTCTTTATATAAACAGATGTTTTCAGTTACAGGTGTTGTAAGGTATTCAGACAATCAATCAATCGTTTCAGGTGGAATTGTTAAACTTTTAAAATATAACCGCATCAATGGACAGGTTGAAATTAAAGATTCATCTCAAATAGTCGGTGGAGTTTATAATTTTAACTTTGTTGAACCTGATTCATTATTGATTGTTGCATATCCTAACTCACATATTACTCCTGACTTTATACCGACTTTCCATACTTCAGCGGTTGATTGGCATAAAGCAAATAAAATTTATCCGTCTTCAAATTTAAATAATATTGATATAAATGTTCACAGAATTTTTAATTCAAGTAATAATGTAAATGTATCCGGAAAATCATTAAGAATTTCTCCTACATATAATCAAACTCCATTGAACAATGTGTTAATTGCTGTTAAAAATAACGGGAATTTTACCGGTTTCAAATATTCCGATTCAAATGGTTTATTCAACTTCTCCGGACTACAGTCAGGATTAAACACTGTTTTCGCTTACAAAATTGGATATTCATCCGATTCAATATCTGTTCAAACATCAACTGGAAATAATTATGATAATATAATTCTTAAACTCAGACCTGAATATGTAACGAATATCTCAAAAGTAGAAAATATAATACCAAATTCTTTTGAGTTATTACAAAATTTTCCAAATCCATTTAATCCCGTTACAAAAATTTCTTTTGATATTCCTTATAAATCTTTAACAATTTTAAATATATATGATATAAACGGACGTCTTGTAAAAAGTTTAGTTAACCGAGAGTTAACCCCCGGCAGATATACAATTGATTGGGATGCATCTTCTAATTCAAGC
>DOWN01000282.1 GCA_003519545.1 Bacteroidota bacterium | reverse complement strand
CAAAATTTTTAGAAATATTATTTTTATCATAATTATTTTATCTGTTACTTATATTGCAAATTTAAAAAGTGAAGATAATTCTAAACAAAATTCAAATTTAGTAAAACTTGCGTTCGTAACTTATAATGATTTTGGAAATAATCTTTATATAGATAATTTAACAGCAGGCACAAGACCATCGTATGATTTAGCAGTTACTTCAATAAATAATATTAAATCCGGAATTACTTATCTGCCATCTAATTACACAGATACTATAAATCCAAATATTAATATAACTAATATAGGATTATCTGCGGTTTCAGGTGATTCGTCAACATTTATTTATTTCAGTGTTCCGGTCTTAGGATATTTGGATTCAGTACTTACTGGAACTGTTTCAGCCGGACAAACTGTCAATTTAGAATTTGAGCAATTAACCATCCCTCCCGGTACAGATTTTTGGATTAAGGTTTGGTCAAATTACGCACTTGATTCGAATAGAGTAAATGATACTCTTTGGCAATATTCAAAGTATGTTCCGGCATTTAAACGAAACGTGTTTTATCAGGAGTTCACAAGCGTAACAAGTTTTTCAGCATTTCAAAATAATTTATTCTTAAATGAATTTATCGAAGAATACAGAGACAGTTTAGTTGCTATAAAATATCACAGAGGTGTACCTCCACCGGGAAATGATTCAATTTATTTAGCAACTCAAATACAGTCTGATTCAATAAGATTATATTACAATACATTTCAGGTTCCCTCAACTATCAGTGACGGAAGGACACTCGTATCTGTTCCATATTCAAATGATTCAAATTTAATTAGACCGTTCAATAACAGAATCAGAGAAGGAACAAGAGTATCAATATCAGTTAAAGATTCTTTGATAAGTGCAGATTCAGTATTATCCATTGTTACTGTAAATAAATTATTTGCATTTTCGGAAACAGAAAATTTAAGATTAAAATTAAATGTAGCCGAGAGATATAAACAGTATCAGCAAAAAGCACCGGGTTGGTATGACAGTATATTTATTGATTTTTTCAGATTAGCACCGGGAGGTATTATGGGAATTCCAATTTCCGGAAATCCCGGACAAGAGACTTATTATTTCGGATATAAAATTCAACCTGATTGGAATTCATCAAAAATTTATTCTATTGCATATATTCAAAATGAAACTGATAAAGAAATAATAAACGCAGCGAGATCAAAAAATATTCCTATTACACTTAATTTAAAGAACAGAACTGAAATCAAAATTGATGTTAAAAAAACAGACATTGAAATACCTGTTAATAATTTCAAACCTGATATAACTTACGGAGAAACAACTGATAACAGTAATTATAATTTACAAGTTTTTGAAGCAGGATTTCCACCACCCGGTTGGAAAGTTGTTAATCCTGATGCATTAGTAAGTTTTGAAAGATATACCGGAGCAAACGGAATTCAATTCAGCGGAAACAGATGTGTAAGATTTCCTTTTTATACTTACAGTCTAGAGGGACAATCTGATACTTTGTTTTCTGATTTTTTATATGGATTACGAAATACTGATACTATAAGATTTGATTACAGTTATGCTCAATATCTCGCTAATACAATTGACAGTTTGATAGTTTTAGTTTCAAACGACGGTGGTTTAACATATCCTTATTCAGTTTTCAGAAAAGGGGGGACTTCGTTATCAACATCAACACCTACAACAATTTCTTATGTACCAACGAGTTCAACACAATGGAAAACCTTTGCGATAGGACTTCAGGGAATTGTAAATATTCAACAAATCTCTTCAGAGATTCCTCAAAATTTCAAATTACATCAGAATTATCCTAATCCATTTAATCCTGAAACAAAAATAAAATTTGAATTAAACGGAAAATCATTTGTTGAATTAAAAATTTATGATGTTACCGGACGTGAGATTTCTACTCTTGTAAATATGGAAATTAATCCGGGTATTTATGAGTATAAATGGGATGGAGGAAAAAATGCAAGTGGAGTTTATTTCTACAGATTAACTTTGAATTCAGATAATGCGTTTGGTGCTAAATATTCCGAAACCAAAAGAATGGTATTGATTAAATAAGTCTGAACCTTGCGATATCAGGAGGGCAATTTAATCTTAAAGGTAAACCGACAGAGCCTAAACCTCTTGATACATATAAATTAGTTTTATTAACTTTGTAAAGTCCACTTATATATGGACTAACAGTAGCCGCAAGTGAGATATTTACATCTTTATAATTAAATAATACAACCTGTCCACCGTGAGTATGACCTGTCAAAACCAAATCATAATTATTCTGCGACATTCTATCTATGAAATAAGGTTTATGGTATATCAATATTTTTGGAATAGAGCCTTCAGTAATATTATTTGCTGAAAGAATTTGTTTTTCTGAATCCAAAGTTTTTTGATAATAGGCTTCAAGGTTAGGAGTGAACTGAACATTACTTTCTCGGACATCTTCCATTCCTGAGAGAAGAATTGATTTACCGTTTTGAGTTAATAAAAGTGATTCATTTCTTAAAAGAGTTATAGGAGTATCACCTTTTATATATTCAGCAATATATTCCGGATCTGAAAAATAATCATGATTACCTAATGTTGCAAATACACCTGAATTAACTTTTATGTTTTTAAAAGCATCTGCAAAAGGAGTAATTTCATTTCTTGTTGTATTTGTTATATCGCCTGCAATAACAAGGTAATCAGAATTTAAATCATTTAAAACCTGAACATAATCACTCATCAATTCTTTTGACATATAAGGACCGCTGTGAATATCAGTTATTAACGTTATAATTTTCCCTTTAAATTCTTCAGGTAAATTATCAATTTTTATATCAATATCAGTAATTTTAAAATCATTTTTTTTTAGGACACCAATTCCCGCACTAATGAAAGCATAACCTGAAACAGCCATAGTGAGACCTGTAACAAACTTTCTTCGGGAATCATCGAATTTTACAACCTCTTTTTTAGATTTAAACGAATCAATTTTTTCTTTTACAGATGAAAATTTTGAAAGTAAATAAACAGGAAGAGTTACAGGCAGTTTTATTATTTTACCAACTAATAGAAACAAACCTATGAACACTATTGCCGCTTGGAAAATATAAAATGGCATTATATAAATATTAAATAGCCAGTCAGGAATATCAGTAAAATTATTTCTGAATATTATAAGATAAAGGTAAGGTATGTTAAAAAATATAAATGGAAAAATTGAAATGAATTTCCAGAATGGTGAATTGAGGTTTTTTCGTTTAAGGAAATTCTTAAATGTTTTGTAAC
>DOWN01000014.1 GCA_003519545.1 Bacteroidota bacterium | reverse complement strand
CAGATAGACGGAATGGGCACTAAAGTTACTGAATAAAAATATAACTCATCGAATTAATTGACATACTAAAATTAATATTCATATTTAAAATCGAGTAAAAAGATAATTTTATCAAATTAAGTGAAGACATATATTTAATATATGAATTAAATAAAGATATTCTTAAGTTAAAATAAAAAAAGTGAGATTTACAATAAAGAGTTAATTAAAACTTAAAGATAATTTTTATAACACAAAGAAAATATATTTATTGTTACTCGTTTATTTTCTGTAAACGAATTAAACCCTTGATATATCTGCTCCTAAGGCTTTGAATTTATCATCTATATCTTCATATCCGCGATCGATGTAAATTGTGTTATTAAGAATTGATTCACCCTTTGCTATGGCTGCTGCAATCAGATATGAAAACCCTGCACGTAAATCCGGGATATCTATCTCGGCACCTTTTAAAGGCGTTGCTCCTTTAACCACTGCGCTATGGTAATAATGTGTATTCGCATAACGGCATGGCAAACCACCTAAACAAGTATCGAATAACTCTATCTCTGCTCCCATTTTTTTTAATGCATCTACATATCCAAACCTTTGTTCGTAAACCGTTTCGTGTATTATCGAAATTCCTTCTGCCTGTGTTAACATTATAACAAACGGTTGCTGCCAATCTGTCATAAAGCCGGGATGTACATTTGTTTCAAGGGCTATTGGTTTTAATTCTCCGTTATAATAAAACCGGATTTTGTTTTCATCAATTTCAAATTTGCCTCCGACTCTTCTCACTGAATTTAAAAATGTAATCAAATCATCTTGAATAGCATTTTCTATTACGATATCTCCTTTTGAAGCGATACCAGCACAAGCGAATGAAGCCGCCTGATTTCTATCCGGTATTACTGTATGAATTGCTCCATTTAGTTTATCAACTCCTTCTATAGTTATTTTCCTGTCTGTGCTTAACTCAATGATAGCTCCCATCTTTTGCAAAAATTTTATCAAATCCAAAATTTCAGGTTCAACTGCGGCATTGGTAATTATCGTTCTGCCTTTTGCAAGCGTACTTGCAATGATTATATTTTCCGTTGCTCCAACACTCGGAAACTCAAGATGAATATTAGTTCCTTTTAATCCGTCAGTTTGCAAAATAAAATAATCATTTTTAATTTCAACTTTTGCACCTAACTTTTCTAACGCATCAATATGAAAATTTACAGGTCGCGAACCTATTTTACAACCGCCGGGAATTGGAATTTCTGCTTTACCTTTCCTTAAAAGCAAAGGTCCTGCCAATAGAATTGCTATCCTGTTAAGATTGCCCAATTCTTCGGGAATGTGAATTTTTTTAATATCTTCGGTTTTAATTGTGAGTGTATCTCCCACCATTTTTACATCGGAGCCAATCTTTTCACAAATTTTTGATGTTACTAATATATCACTTATTTTATTTGGTGAGTTGTGAAGTTCACACTCCTGATCGGTAAGTAATGAAGCAACTAATAATTTTGTTGCTGAATTTTTTGCACCGCTTACTTTTACATTTCCATTTAGAGGTTTCCCTCCTTTAATTATAAATTTTGAATTCTTTAACAATTTTTTCTTAAATTTTAATCTTTAAAATACCCCATCTCACCGAATTTTTTTATCCGGTTATCTAACAATTTATCTTTTTTAATTTTTGAAACTGACTGAAGTTCTTCAATTAAAATATTTTTTAAAATCTCTGCTGCTTGTTTATGATCTCTGTGTGCTCCGCCTTCCGGCTCAGGAATAATTCTGTCTATAATTTTTAATTTCAATAAATCCTGTGAAGTTAATTTTAATGCTTCTGCGGCTTGTTCTTTAAAATCCCAACTTCTCCATAAAATTGATGAACAGGATTCCGGAGAAATTACTGAATACCAGCAATATTGTAACATCAATACTCTGTCACCAACTCCAAGCCCTAATGCACCGCCTGAAGCACCTTCACCTATTATTACAACAATTATCGGCACTTGTAACTTTGACATTTCAAACAAATTTTTTGCTATTGCTTCTGCCTGTCCTCTTTCCTCTGCTTCAATTCCCGGATATGCTCCCGGTGTATCAATCAAAGTAATTACAGGTTTATTAAACTTTTCTGCTAACTTCATTAACCTGTATGCTTTTCTGTATCCTTCCGGATTTGGCATCCCAAAGTTTCTGTATAAATTTGATTTTGTATCTCTGCCTTTTTGCTGACCGATAATCATTACACTCTGATCGCCTAACTCGGCAAATCCACCGACGATTGATTTATCATCCCCAAATCGTCTGTCTCCGTGAAGTTCAACAAAATTTTCAGTCATTAAAAAAATATAATCAAGTGTGTAAGGTCTTTCAGGATGACGTGCCAACTGAACAATTTGCCATGGGGTTAAATTTTCAAAAATATTTTTTCTCAAGTCGTTAATTTTACTTTCTAATTTATTGATTTCATTTGATATATCCAACTGATCAGACATCTTTCTCATTTCCTCAATTTTTTTCTCGAGTTCAAGTATGGGTTTTTCAAATTCTAATACGTTTATTGCCATAATTTTCTCCTTATTTTTTCAAAAATGTAAAAATTGTTTTTAATAAAATTTCTAAATCTAAAGTTAAATTCTGATTTTTTGCATAATAAATATTGTAGTTAATCATTTCCTGTTCTGTCATTCCTTCATAATAATATAACTGAATAAGTCCTGTTAATCCTTTTTTGCCGGGATATGCTTCTTCTTTGCTGTTAAACCAAATCGGATATCCTACCAAACTGTATCTACCGCTTACTACGTAAGGTATCTGTAAAATTTTAGATGTGTGTCTTGATAATTTATTACCGGTAATTTTTGAATAAATAAATACAATCGGATAAATCGTTATTAAAGATATTAATCCGGTAACCAAATCGAACAATCTTTTTAAAAATATATTTATTTTATTGTTAATATTATATTC
>DOWN01000287.1 GCA_003519545.1 Bacteroidota bacterium | reverse complement strand
AATTTTAATAATCATATAGGATTGCCACTGACTCTATTGAGACTTAACAATAAACATAACTTTGCAGTGCTGGAAGTCGGCAGCAATCATTTTGGTGAACTGGATTATTTAATGGAAATTTGCAAACCTGATTATGGGTTAGTAACTAACATTGGCAAAGAGCATCTTGAGTTTTTTAAAAATCTGAATGGTGTCGCAAAAGCTGAATTTGAACTTTATGATTATTTAAGAAAAAATAAAAAATTTTGTTTCTTTAATCTTGATGATAGCTTTATTAACAAATATCACCATAAATTTAAATCAGTTGAAAGTTTTACATATTCGTTTACAAAAAAATCAGATGTAATAGGAAAATTTATTTCGTTTGATTCTAAATTCAGTCCGATAATTAATGTATCATACAAAAATAAAACCTCAAAAGTAAAAATTAATACTTTCGGTTTACACTCAATCTATAACGGATTGGCAGCGATTTCTGTGGGTTTGTATTTTGATATTAATATCTCTGAAATTAAAAAAGTATTATTAAATTTTGAACCTTCTTCTTCCAAGAGAATGCAGGTGGAAAATTACAAAGGTATAACAATAGTTAATGACGCTTATAATTCAAACCCTGACTCCGTTCTAATGGGTTTGAAAAGTATTGCTGAGTATAAAACAAAAGGAAATAAATACATTGTTCTCGGTGATATGCTTGAACTTGGTAAAAGTTCAAAAAGTGAACACTCGGCAATTGGTAAATCTGTAAAAAAAATGAATTTTAAAAATTTATATACATACGGAAATGAATCATATAACACTTTCATTTCAGCAAAAGGTGTTATGAATAATCATTATTTCACTGATAAAACTTTGATAGCCGAGATGCTTAAAAGAGAGTTATCAAAAAATGATATAGTTTATTTAAAAGGTTCAAGAGGCATGAAAATGGAAGAAATTTTAGAAAACTTGAAAAACTAAATGTTATATTATTTAGCAGAATATATTAACTCAATTTATAATCCACCGGGATTTGACCTGTTCAGGTTTCTAACTTTCAGATGGGCTTTGTCTGCTATAACTGCTCTGATAATGTGTTTTATAATTGCTCCTATAGTGCTGAGAAAACTAAAGGAAAAACAAATAGGTGAAGCAAAGAAAGAAGACGGACCTAAATTCCATTGGTCTAAAGCGGGAACTCCTACTATGGGTGGTATCATTCTTTGGATTTCTGTTGTTGTGCCGGTTTTGCTTTGGGGTGATTTAAAAAATATTTACATACAGATTATTTTATTTGTAACTGTAGCCCTTGCTTTAGTTGGTTTTCTTGATGATTACCTGAAGGTAATTAAAAAATATAAAAAAGGTCTGGTTGAAAAATATAAACTGCTGTTTCAATTTATAACAGGAACCATTGTTGCTCTTGTTATATATTTTGCACCTTCTTTTGAAGGTATAAATACAATTACAACCATTCCGTTTTTAAAACAGTTACATTTTGATTTTTCATATTTCTATGTACCGATTATCATTTTTATAATAATAGGAACTTCAAATGCTGTTAACTTTACAGATGGTCTCGACGGTCTTGCAATTGGAACATCAGGAATTGTTGTCTTCACTTTGGGAATTATTGCTTACGTTTCAGGAAATGTTGAAACTTCAAAATATCTGAATATAATTTATTTAAAAGGTAACGGTGAACTAGTGATATATTGCGGAGCCTTATGCGGTGCGGCTTTGGGCTTCCTTTGGTATAATTCTTATCCTGCTCAGGTATTTATGGGGGATACGGGTTCTCTTGCTTTAGGTGGAGTAATTGCAACACTCAGTATTCTCGTAAAAAAAGAATTTTTGTTGCCTCTTTTAGGCGGAATATTTTTTATTGAAATTTTATCCGTTGTTATTCAAAGATATTATTTTAAAATGACAAGGAGAAAATATGGAGAGGGAAGACGTGTGTTTAAAATGGCACCGCTTCATCATCATTATGAAATGATGGGAATTCCCGAACCAAAAATTGTAATGAGATTTTATATTATTGCAATCATTCTTGCTATTATGACATTATCAACATTTAAGATCAGATAAATTTGATAAACGAATACTCTAAATATTCTTATGCAATTTTAGGTGCCGGCAGAAGCGGAGTCGGAATTGCAAAATTTCTACACAATAGAGGAATCAAAGTTTTCTTAAGTGAATCAAATTCTGAAGAAAAAATTGAAAAAGAATTTTTGGAATTATTAAGAAATAAAAATATTGAATTCGAAACCGGAAAACATTCTGATAAAATTTTTGATTACGATATAATAGTAAAGAGTCCGGGTATTCCGATGTGGAACGAATTGATTCTGCAATTAAAAAATGCCGGAAAAAAAGTGATCGGTGAACTTGAATTGTCTTATCTGTTTTGTAAATGCCCTGTGATAGCAGTTACAGGGACTAATGGTAAAACTACAACTGTTAATTTAATTGGTGAAATTTTTACAAACGCAGGTTTTGATACAAAAGTTTGCGGAAATGTAGGTTTGGCTTTTTCTGAAATTCTTGATGATATAAATGAAAACTCTATTGTAATTCTCGAGACAAGCAGTTATCAGTTATATGATACAGAATTATTTAAACCAAAAGTTTCTGTTTTTTTGAATTTCACTGAAGATCATCTATACTGGCATAAAACAATGGATAATTATTTTGATGCAAAAATGAAAATCACCGGTAATCAGGACATTAAAGATTTATTCATTTATAATTATGATGATGAATTTATAAAAAATAATCTCTATAAGTATCAAATTCTGGCTATGAAAAGTGCATTCACTCTTTCAAATGGTTTGGATGATGAAAGCCTTCTGACAGGTTGCTATCTTAATTCTGGTTTTATCTGTTATTTCGATAATTCAAAAAATGAAAATTCTAAAATAATAAAAAAAGATCAGTTACAGATTAAAGGTCATCATAATATTGCAAATTCTATGGCTGCAATTCTAACTGCTAAAAGATTTAATATTGAAGACGAGATTATCAAAGAAACATTAAAAAATTTTAAAGGTGTTGAGCACAGAATAGAATTTATCAGAGAAATTAACGGTGTTAAAATTTATAACGACAGTAAAGCAACAAATCCTGATTCAACTTTAGTTGCATTGAAAAGTTTTCCCGGAAAAATAATTCTGATTATGGGCGGAATGAAAATGAATGTGAATTTTGAGATTATTAAAATGGAGATATTAGATAAAGTAAAAAAAATTATTGCAATCGGCGAAAGCAAACAGGATATATTTAATTTTTTTGAACACTTAGTACCTGTAGAACTTGCATTCGATTTAAACGAAGCAATTTACTATTCACTTAATAGCTGTAGAAGCGGAGATATAATTTTGTTTTCTCCTTCATATAAAAGTTTTGATATGTTTAAAGATTTTGAACACAGAGGTAATGAATTTAAAAAACTTATAAACGCAATAAATTGAAAGTAACAGAATATAAAATAGATATTTGGATTTTATTATCGGTATTGTTCTTGCTGATTTTCAGTTTAGGTGCAGTTTACAGTTCGAGTTCAACTTTTGCTGCTGATAAATTCAGAGATCCGGATTATATGTTCAGACAACATGCTATCAAAGTTGCTATTTCTATTTTTTGTATATTTTTCTTTGCAAAAATAGATTACAGAAATTATTTCAATTGGAGCAAATATATGATCTGGGGATCAATTGCATTTCTTGCGGCAATTTTTCTCTTTGGTGTGAGTGAAATCAAAGGTGCGAGCAGATGGTTAGATTTAGGTCCTGTAAGTTTTCAGCCTTCTGATATAGCAAAGTTCACATTGATTATTTATATATCAACTTTACTCGTAAGGAAAAGAGAATATATATATATGTTATATAGAAGTTATCTCCCGATTTTATTTTACGTTGTTCTTGTTACGGCTTTGGTGGCGTTGCAACCGAATTTTTCGACTGCATCATTAATTTTTATTACAAGCATTTTGATATTATTAAATTCACCGGTAAAAATAAAACATGTGTTCTTTACAATTCTCGGAATTTTGCCTTTTGCGGTTTTATTTGTTTTATCAAAATCATATATAATAGGAAGATTAACTTCTCATGCTGAATATACAACCGGCGGTAGTTCTAATTATCAGTTACAACAGGCATTGATTGGATTCGGAAACGGAGGAGTTTTCGGAATTGGTCCGGGCAACTCTCTTCAAAAAGAATATTTCTTGCCTGAAGCTCACGGTGATTTTATTTTTTCAGTTATTGGAGAAGAGTATGGATTTATAGGCACCGCATTAGTTGTTTGCTTATTTGCAATTTTAATGGTGAGAGGTTTCAAAGTTTCCAAAGATATTCAGGATGATTTCGGAAGATATATGGCTTTTGGAATTACAACTATTCTATCACTTTATGCAATTGTGAATATGTGTGTATCTACAGGTTTAATACCGACTACAGGTGTTCCAATGCCTTTCATAAGTTACGGCGGAACGGCAATGATTTTTAATTCAATTGCAATCGGAATTTTGCTTAATATTTCTTCTTACAGAAAAGAAGACAAAGAATTTTTTAATGAAGAACTCGTTCAATGAGAATTATTTTATCGGGTGGCGGTACAGGTGGTCATATTTATCCTGCGATAGCAATCGCAGAAGCATTAAAAAAGAAAGATGAAAAAAACGAAATTTTATTTATCGGTGCTAAAGGAAAACTTGAAGAAAAAATTGTTCCTGAATACGGATATAATTTTAAAGGAATTAATATTTCAGGATTTGACAGGAAAAAATATCTGATGAACGTTTCTTTACCATATAAAATTTTTGTATCAATGCTCGATTGCAGAAAATATATAAAAGACTTCAGACCTGATATCGTAATAGGCACAGGAGGTTATGTTTGTTTTCCGGTTATAAAAACTGCACAGAGACTTAGAAAAAAAAATATAATTCAGGAAGGTAATGCTTTTCCGGGAAAAACTGTAAAAGCTCTTTCTGTAAAGGCAAACAAAGTGATTATTAATTTTAATGAAACGAAGAAATATTTTGTAAGAAAAGATAATATCGTTAAAATTTCACACCCTATAAGAATGAATTTGAAATTAACCGATAAAACTGAAGCAAAAAAATCTTTAGGGTTAAACGATAACAAAAAAACTTTATTTATTTTTGGCGGAAGCCAAGGTGCAAGAGGAATCAACGAAGCACTGATAAAAAATTCAGAGAAACTAAGTGAATATAATTTGATTTGGCAGACAGGAAAAATGGATTATCAAAATATAAAAGAAAAATTTAGTAATATTCCGGATGTAAAAGTTTTTGATTTTATTGAAAATATTAGCCTTTGTTATTCCGCTGCTGATCTGGTCATTTGCAGATCAGGAGTCACTACAATTATGGAACTGGCTGCATTAAAATTACCTGCGATTCTCGTTCCTTATCCTTTTGCAACTGAAAATCATCAGGAATATAATGCAAAAAGTCTTGAGGTTGAAAATGCGGCAAAAGTTATTCTGCAAAAAGACCTTGATTGCAAACTGATAAATACAATCAAAAATTTATTTAAAGATGAAAAAGAACTTCATGAGATGAAAATAAATATTGAAAAATTTGCAGATAAAAATGCGGCTATGAAAATTGCTGATTTAATTTATGAAACTGTCAATTAATGGAAACACCGATAAAATATAAATTTAAACTCGATTTTTATTACAATATGCTACTGGTGTATCTGTTATTTATGGTGATATATCTTGTAATCAGAGGAACATTTGAAGACGGAAGTTTCCAAATTGTTTTAAAAGATCCTATAATTTATTTCATAGCAATTTTTGTAATAATTTTTGCTGTAATTTTACTTATCAATAAAATTAAAAATGGCGAGATATTGATTTATGATAATAGACTCGAAATAAAAAACAGGTTCGGAACAAAAACAATTCTCTTCGATGATATTTTATATGTAAAGTTTTCCAAAGAAAAAAGAAAATTTGATGAAAGCAAAAGCCCTCATAAAATAGTAAGACTTAAACTGAAAAGAAGAAAAAGATTTTTAAGAATCAGACTTGCAGATTATAATAATGAAAATTCTCTGTATCAGGAATTTATAAAATTATCAAGAATTAAAAACAGATGAATATAAAGAACTTACATAAGGTTCATTTTATTGGAATAGGTGGCATAGGTATGAGCGGCTTGGCAGAATATTTTCATAATTTAGGTATTAAAGTATCTGGAAGTGATAAAGAGAAATCTGAAATAACTTCAAGACTTGAGAAATCCGGAATTAAAATTTACAGCCCACATTCAGGTGAAAATATCGAAAAAGATATTGACTTGGTAATTTACACTGCTGCAGTTAGTGATGATAATCCGGAATTAGTAAAATCAAAAGAATTAAATATTAATTGCATTAAACGTGCTAAATTACTTGCTGAACTTGTGAATGAAAAGTATCTGATTGCAATTTGCGGAACTCATGGAAAAACAACAACAACATCAATGATTTCAAAAATATTTATTGATGCTAAAACAGATCCGATATTATTTGTCGGTGGAAGTTTGGATTTCTTGGGAAATGCATCTTTCAGAGCAGGTAATGGTAAATTTTCAATTGCAGAAGCAGACGAATATGACAGAAGTTTTTTAACATTAAATCCTGATTTAATTGTTTTTAATAATCTCGATTTTGATCACTCGGATATTTATAAAAATTTTGAAGAGTTTAAAAAAGGTTTTACAGAGTTTTTTAAAAATTTAAAACACGGCGGAAAAATTATTGCTAACAGTTCTGATAAAAATATTACAGATTTATTGAACGACCGAAATGATGTTATCTGGTATGGTGC
>DOWN01000242.1:8600-9006 GCA_003519545.1 Bacteroidota bacterium | reverse complement strand
TCGAAATCTTCTCATCGGTTATCATTGAGTTTACATTTGACGGAACGTATTCCAAAAATTCAAGTTCAGTTTTGTGAATAGCGAATGTAATATTTTTAGAAAAGTTAAAAATATCTGAAATTCCTGCTTTTATTTTATCGGGAGTAAAACCGAGTGCGAGAGCGGAAGAGCCATAAGGATCAACATCTATAAGAAGAGTTTTCTTTTCGGCAACAGCAAGCGAAGCCGCAAGATTTACCGCTGTTGTTGTTTTACCGACACCGCCTTTTGGAATACAAACTGAAATAATTTTACTCAATTTTTCCTTATCTTATAAATGTTTTAAATGAAACTAATTCAACATTATTTTCATTTTTTAAACTGACTTCAAGTTTATCACCGCTATTCATTTTTGATATGCCTTCGG
>DOWN01000242.1:8240-8558 GCA_003519545.1 Bacteroidota bacterium | reverse complement strand
TGCCTTCGGGTGTTCCTGTGAAAATCAAATCACCTTCACTTAAATAAAAAATATCGGATAAATATGAAATTATAAAATCAAACTTAAACATCATATCATTAGTATTTCCCTTTTGTCTCACTTCCCCATTCACTTTTAAGTTAAAATCTAATGAACCGTCATTACCAATTTCATCAGGAGTTAAAAAATCAGATACAGGAGAAGAAGAATAAAATCCTTTTGAAATCAGCCAAGGTAAACCCTTTTCTTTCGCTGTTGACTGCAAGTCTCTCAGCGTCATATCAAGACCAATACCAAATCCCAATATATAATCTTTTG
>DOWN01000242.1:0-8192 GCA_003519545.1 Bacteroidota bacterium | reverse complement strand
ATATATAATCTTTTGCAGATTCCTTTGGAATTTTATATCCGTCTTTTGCTATTGCTATTACAATTTCAGTTTCGTTTTGTAAATTACTTGAAATAAGTTCACCTTTTAAGTCAGGAATTTTTATTCCTTCGTCAGGTGAAATAATAGAACTGTTTGGTTTACTGAAAACCACAGGTTGTTTTGGAATTTCAGCGTTAGCAAACTCTTTTATATGTTCTAAATAATTTTTACCGATGCAATAAACATTATTAACTCTGAATTTCTTTCCCGAGTTTTTAAATTTTAAAGTTTTTTCCATTATAATTCAGAATAAAAAATTTTATCGTTATTAATTACCGCAAATGGCTGGCAGGTGAGTTTATATCCGTCAAACGGAGTATTTTTTGATTTTGATAAAAATTTAAATTTATCAACTATCCATTGTTTATTGAGATTTAAAACCGTTAGATTTGCTTTTTCACCTTCTATAATTTTAACCGGTTTTAAATTCAGAATTTTTCTCGGATTATCTGATAATTTTTCTATCATTTTATGAATGCTAATTATTCCGGTTTTTACTAAATATGTATATGTTAATCCTAAACACGTTTCAAGACCTATTATTCCAAAAGGTGCTTTATCAAATGTTAAACTTTTTTCAGGTTCAGAATGTGGTGCATGGTCAGTGCAAATAACATCAATAGTATCATCTCTCAGACCTTCTAAAATCGCTTCAATATCTTTTTCAGTTCTTAAAGGCGGATTCATCTTTGCGTTTGTATTGAATCCTTCAGTCGCTTTATCGGTTAAAATAAAATGATGCGGACAAACTTCAGTAGTATATTTTAAAAACTTTTTAGTATTTACTTTTTTTGCATTTCGAATTAATTCAACACTGTCGGCACATGATACATGTTGAAGATGATATCTTGCACCTTTAATATGTCTGCAAATTTCGATATCCCTTGCAACGATTGATGTTTCTGAAGATATAGGAATTCCACGCAGTCCCTGCGAAGTTGAATAATATCCTTCATTCATTACACCACCATTAGAAAGTGTCATATCCTCTGCATGCTGAACAATTAATGAATCACATTGTGAAGTATATTCAAATGCTCTTCGTAACAGTTCAGTATTCTCAACGGGGCTTCCGTCATCAGTAAATGCAACAACTCCGGCATCTTTTAATGATAATATATTTGTTAATTCTTTACCTTCACGGTTTTTACTGACACAGGCAGTGAAATCAATATCAACTAAATAATCAGCAGTTTTTGTTTTTAAAGTATTTATTAAGTTTACATTATCTAAAGCAGGAGAAGTATTTGGCATACATAAAACACCTGTAAAACCGCCATTCATTGCCGAGAGCGAGCCGGTGAATAAATCTTCTTTGTGAGTCTGACCCGGTTCTCTGAAATGAACATGCATATCATAAAATCCCGGTGTGCAAACTAAGTCTCCCGCATCTATTACATCAGTATCTTTTGAATATTTTTTTACTTCACCAATTTTTTCAATAATTCCATCAGTGATAAGAATATCACACTTTTGACAGTTCCCTTCTTCAGAGTTTATTAATTCAATATTTTTTAATAATACTTTCACTTTATATTTTTCCCGACATTAATGTAAATAATGCTATCTTAATTGCTAAACCATTTGTAACCTGTTCATAAAATCTAATCTGATGAGAGTTTAAAATTTCCTCATCAAGTTCAACTCCGGTATTCCAAGGTCCGGGATGCAATACTAATAATTCAGGATTCAGTTCAAGCCTTTTTAAACTTAATCCATAATATTTATTATATTCTTTAAGCGAAGGCAAAAGATAACCCGCATTTCTTTCCAGTTGAACTCTTAAAAGAATAACAACATCGCTCTGTTTTATTGCATTATCTGTATTATCAATTATGGAAACGCCTAAATTTTCAATTCCTTCAGGAATAAAAGATTTTGGTCCGCATACTGAAACTTTCGCTCCAAGTTTTGTTAATCCGAAAATGTTTGACATAGCAACTCTGCTGTGTGATATATCTCCAATGATACAAACATTTAAACCTTTTAAACTTTTGAATTTTTCTGTTATTGTAAATATATCAAGTAAACCCTGTGTAGGATGTTCATATATCCCGTCGCCTCCATTAATTATTCTTGCATTGGAATTATTTATTAATAACTCCGGAAATCCTGCTGAAGAACTTCTTGATACAATAAAATCAAAATACATTGCATCAATATTTCTGACGGTATCAATTAAACTTTCTCCTTTGGAAAGAGATGACAATCCCGCATTAAAATTTACAACTTTCATTCCTAAATGTTTCTCGGCAAGTTCAAAAGAGATTCTTGTTCTTGTTGAATCTTCTAGAAATAAATTTAATACCGAATATTTTGACAAATCAGGAAATTTATTTCGTCTTGAAGTAATTTCGTTTTTAAATTCTTTAGTCTTTTTAAATATTATTTCAAAAAATTCTTTATCTAAATTTTTTAAACCTGTAATATGTTTAGGAAATTTTTTCAATTTTTAATTTTACATTCCTATTAAGAAATTCCAAAGTATATAATCAAGTATCAGAATTGTTGCTGCACAGATAACGAATGATTTAATTGTAGATAAACCAACACCTTCAGCACCACCACGAGTCTGAAAACCTACTAAACAACCAATTGATGAAATCGCTGCTCCGAAAAACAATGCTTTTGTAATTGCGGCAAATACATCTTTCAGTTCAAATGACTTCCTGAAATTTGTCAGAAAAGAATCCGAAGATACATCTAAAAACAGAACTGCAACTAAATAAGAACCGAATATAGCAATTGCTGATGCATATATAACGAGTATCGGTAACATAAATGTAGTTGCTATAATTCTCGGTAATGCGAGATACCTTACAGGATCTATTGCCATTGCTTCCAGTGCATCAATTTGTTCAGTCACTTTCATAGTTCCTAACTCAGCAGCCATAGACGCACCGATTCTTCCTGCCAATACCAATCCGGCAAGAACAGGACCAAGTTCTATTATAATTGCTTTCGGAGTTGCTGAGCCTAAAGTTGATAGTGGAAGTAACCCTTTTATCTGATAAGCCGCCTGCCAACTTGAGACTGCACCGGTAAAAATTCCGATTATAAAAATTAACAAAGCAGAGTTAACACCGACATGAATCATCTGTTCAATAATAAGATTTCTGTCTCTGAAAATTCTCGGAGAGTTTTTAAACAATCCCGCAAATAAAATTCCCAACTGACCTAAGTCAGTGAGAAACATTCTTATCCTTTTCTGTACATAATTCATTTAATCAGATTTTTTGTATTTTTAATTGTAATAATCTGTTACCGGATTTTTTCATTATTGTAAAAGATAAACCATTATAATTTATTCTTTCATAAATGTCAGGAATATGTCCTGTTACAGTTTGTAAAAACCCGCTTAACGTATGATACTCTTCTTTATCTTCAGGAATATCCGCTCTGAATCGAGAGTTAAATTCTTTAATTGTAATGTTTGGATTTACATAAAATGCACCGCGTTTATCCCGATTCACTTTGTCTGTTTCAACATCATATTCATCTTCAATTTCACCAACAATCTCTTCAATGATATCTTCGATTGTAATTAATCCTTCAACTCCCCCGTGTTCATTCACCACAATTGCAAGGTGAACTCTTTTTCTCTGCATTTCTTTAAGTAACTCACCAATCTGTTTATTATCAGGAACGAAATGAACAGGTCTTAAGATATCCTGCAAGAGAATTATATCTTTATGTTCAGCAGCACTAATCAAATCCTTTGAATAAATTATACCGATAATATTATCTATGTTGTCTTTGTAAACAGGAATTCTTGAATACCCGTCTTCTATAACTTTTTGAATAATCGCATCTCTTGATTCATCAATATCAATAGCCATCATTAAATTTCTCGGTACCATAATTTCAGATGCCGTTTTATCGTTAAAATCAAAAATCTTTTCAATTAACTGATGTTCAGTTGAATCAATAACACCTGTCTTTCGACCTTCAGATATTAAAAATTTTATTTCTTCTTCAGAATGAATATTTTCATCTTTTGATAATGGATTAATGCCCATCATTTTCAAAATCAGATTTGCACTTTTGTTCAGCAACCAGATAAAAGGTTTGAAAACCAGATAAAATATTTTTAAAGGTTTTGCAAACCATACAGTAATTTTTTTATAATTTTTTATTGCAATTGCTTTAGGTGCAAGTTCACCAATCGTGATGGTAAAATAGGTTATAATTCCTAAACCAATAATGACAGATAAAGTATTTACAATCGGTTTGCTTAACGTGGTCATAGCAAATAACGGATGAAGAAGTTTTACAAAAATGTCTTCTCCAATCCAACCGAGTAATAAATTAACAATTGTAATTCCTAATTGAGTGGAAGATATATACTTATCAAGATTATTAATGATGTCTTTAACATCTTTAACTCCTGCAGTTCCCTGCTTCATCAATGCTTCAACTTCAGAGCTTCTCACTCTGACAATGGCATACTCAGTCGCAACGAATAAAGCGTTAAAAAATATCAGTAAAAAGATTATAAAAAATTCAAAAAGATAAGACGAAGCACTTTCCATATATTCAGTTAAAAATAAACATCCTCCAAAGTTAGTTCAATTAAATTATAAATAGGTAATATTTTCCGGAAGGTATCGATAAATGATTTATTTGGTTAGAATCATTTTTTTTATGTCGGAAGAAGTTTCAGTCTGGAGTTTATAAAAATAAATTCCACTGGAAAGATCGGGGTAGTTAACTGAGTTAAATTCAACTGTATAACTTCCGGAAGGTTGAACCGCATCAACTAAAGTTGCTACCTCTCTTCCCGTCATACTGTAAATCTTAAGAGATACTTGAGTAGATTTGAAAAGTTTATAAGTAATAAAAGTTACAGGATTAAATGGATTAGGACTGTTCTGAAACAATTTAAATTCATTAATACTGGTAATACCGGTTTTCAGTTCTTCAGTTTCAATTTCATTGTTTGAACCGTCAAACAATGTAATCTTAAAATAATATACCCCATTGTTATCAACTGTTCTTCTGTATGAGTAATCATAAATTTTCAATGAATCCTTAACAGATTTTCTGTCAAAGTTTTCAGAGTTTATTTTATCTATTCTTTCAAAATTATTCGTTCCGGGATATTTTACTTCAATGGTTATATAAGAAACATTAACGGGATTAAAAACTTTCCAGTATAAAATAACATCGCTTTTTTTAAATTTAATATCAAAAGATGATATCTTATCACGCTGAGCACTTTGTGCATTCAGGGTGATAGGAATTATTAAAAATAAAAATAATATTTTAAATACGCGTAACACTTTCTCTCAATTTTTAACAGGTAAAATTTATCTGTATTCTTCTAAAAATTCAATTCTTTTTTGTAACTTCTCTTTTGGAACTAATAATTTATCTTTTCCAAAAATTGCTTCTTCCTGAGAACTGAATACAAGTTCATATTCATCACTCATTACAATTGCTTCTTCAGGACATACTTCTTCGCAAAATCCGCAGAAGATACATCTCACCATATTAATCTCAAATTTTTCAGGATATCTTTCCTTGTCTCTTTCCGTTTCGCCTGCCTGAACTTCAATAGCAAGTGCAGGGCAAACTCTTGAACATAAAGAACAAGCAACACATCTTTCGTGACCGTTATCTTCCTGAACAAGCACAGGTCTGCCTCTGAATGATGAAGGCGGAACCCATTTTTCTTCAGGATACTGACGAGTAAACTTTGGTCTGAACATCTGTTTCCAGGTTAAAGCGAGACCTTTAACAATCTGCGGTATATAAGTCTTTTCTAATAATGTTAAATCTTTTTCTTTGATTATTGCCATTTCAGTTTTTTACCGTTTTCTTTTCCGTTTTTTATTTTATCAACATCATCTTTTTAACTTCGGTAAAATCACCTGAAGTTAATTTATAATAAAATACACCTGAAGATAAATTAAATCTTGCAGCATTAAATTCAAAACTGTATTGACCTCTGGCAAGATTATTGTTAATTAAATTTGCAACTTCGTTTCCTAATGCATCATAAACTTTCAAAGTCGTAAATTGATTTTCTTTTATACTGAAATTTATTTTAGTTTCAGGGTTAAAAGGATTAGGATAGTTCTGGCTTAATGAATAATTATCAGCCAATGAAGATATATTTGTAATACTTGTCTGAGTTGCTGCTACGTAAAATGAAAGTTCAGCGTTTTGTGAAGGATTAGCTTCATTATAAACTCTCATTCTTATATGTGCAAATCCGCTTGTCGGACAAACCATAGTTACATCCATTGTATCCTGTTGTCCGGGAGCAAGAGTGATTGCAGGATCTCCCTGAGGTGGAACGACATTAACAAAACTGGCATAACAGAAACCGTAACAAATTGAAGACGACCATTGAGCATTTGGTAATTGATCTATAATCCTCTCCATTCTAACATTGATAGTTGTGCTTCCGTTATTTTTAAAGTATGCATATGAATTATACTGGTTAACAGTACTTGCCTGAACCTGTAATGTATCTTGTCCTATTTTGTGAAATGTTAATTGGGAATAAGATGTTGAAAAAACAAAAATTGTAAATAGAATTGTAAATATGATTTTCATCTTAAATATTGATTTATTTTTTAACAAATATAAGGTATAATCCCCTATTATTCAAACACAATTTACAGAATAAAAATTGCTTTTTTAAGCATTAAAATATATATTTATTGATTGTTAGTTTAAAATTTTAACTATTTTTAGATACTTTTGATTTTTAAAGACTTTAAGTCTTATAAATTTATTTTTATTTTGCAATTATGACAGGTATAATCTTAGGATCGGGCTTACACAAATTAATTGATGAGTTAAAAAATCCTCAAATTCTTTATGAAAATTCAGATTCTTTTCATAAAAAGATTGTTTTTAAATCAAAATTTGAAGGGAAAGATGTTGTGTTTTTTAAAGGAAGAAGCCATATTTATGAAGGAAGTGAAGAAGATGAAATAATTTCTAATATTAATATTTGCAAAGAATTCAAAATAGATAAATTAATAATTACAAATGCCGCGGGAGGTGTGAATAATTATTTTAAAACCACTGATCTAATGATTATTGATTCACATATTAATAATTGTTTCACAAGATTCAAAAATCTTAAACAGGTTTCTAATATATATGATAAAGATATAAATAAAAAAATTATAGACCTCGCAATAAAAAATAAAATTCTTTTAAAAAGAGGTGTTTATTTTTCACTGTTAGGTCCCGTTTATGAGACTAAATCTGATATAAGAATTTTAAAAAAATTTGGAGTTGATGCGGTTGGGATGTCAACTGTTCCGGAAGTGTTATTCTCAAAATTAAATAACATAAAATTCATAGGTATATCCTGCATTACAAATATGGTTAAAGAAAATCCTACGGGAATTCTTGACCATTCTGAAGTGGAAGAGACGGGACAAAAAGCATATAACAAATTTTTAAAACTTATTAAATTACTTGTAAAGGAATTTTAAAATTTATGATTATTGATACACATTGCCATTTATATTACGATGAATTAAAAAATGATTTTGATGATGTTTTGAAATGGGCTGAAGATACTGGGATTGAAAGAATTATTGTACCCGCTGTTGATTTAAAAACATCACTTGAAATTATTGAAATGACCGAGAAGTATGAAATGATTTATGCGTTGGTTGGAATTCATCCGACGGAAGTAAAACATACTCCCGAAAGCGATTTAGAAAAAATTTCTAATTTAATAAAATCAAATAAAGTTGTTGGTATCGGTGAAACTGGATTGGATTATTACTGGGATAAAACGGGAATAGAAAAACAAAAAACATTTTTCAAAGAACAAATTGAACTTGCAATAAAAACAAATAAACCTGTTGTCATACATACACGTGAATCAATAGAAGATGCAATTGAAATTATCACAGAGAATTATAATTCGTCTTTAGGAGGTCAATTTCACTGTTTCGGCGGGACTATTGAACAAACAAAAAAAATTTTAGATTTTGAAGGATTTTATATATCATTTTGTGGTAACATTACGTATAAAAATAATAAGGATTCTGAAATAGTTGAAATTGTTCCTTTAGACAGATTGTTATCTGAAACCGATTCACCTTTTCTTACACCTGTTCCAAACAGAGGAAAAAGAAATGAACCGGCTAATATAC
>DOWN01000096.1 GCA_003519545.1 Bacteroidota bacterium | reverse complement strand
AATAAATGGTTTTGATGAGTTATATAGAATTTGGGGTTTTGAGGATTTAGACTTATTTCAAAGATTAGAAAATCTAAATAATTGTAAAATTACTAATCTTTCTGAAAACGAATTTATGACTTATCATAAATGGCATCCTCCGAGTAAAAACGATAAATATTTACCTGTTGATTGGATAAACTTTATGAGGCAGTATATGTATGAAAATAAAAAAAATATCATTAGGAATAGAATTTATTCTGAATTTTATAATTCGAATATTGAAAGTAAATTTTCATTCATAGACATTAATCTAAAATCTAATTCTCCTTCTTCTGTTTATTTTCAATTGTTGAATATATTTAGAGTTAATAAAACCGGTTTTTTAAAAATTCATTTTAAATTATCAAGATCTAAATTTGTTTTGTTATTGGATAAGTTTGGTATAAAACATGTCAATAGTTCAATACAATATTATTATGAATCCTTTTTTTATTTTATTTTTAATAATGAAAAAAATTGGATTAATTATGAGTTTTTTTTTAACGAAGATACAATTGAATTAATTGTTAAACTTTAATTAATATGACAAACCCCTCTATAAGTGAATTATTTGTTAATGAAGATTCAACGATTGAATTTGTAATGAACAAGATGAATTCAGCGGTAAATTTTAATCTTCCATCTGGAATTGTGCTAGTTGTTGATGAATTTAGTAAACTATTAGGTGTTCTAACAGATGGTGATATTAGAAGAAGTTTAATTGCCGGAATTCCTTTATATTCTGAAATAAGAAATATTTATATAAAAGATCCGATTGTGTTCAGTTCAGAATTAAGCTATAAAGAGATACTTCACAAAATTCCTCAAAAATTATTAGAAAAAAATAGATATAAAGGAAATATTCTTGAAAAAATTGTAATTGTTAATAATGATGGTTATGTAATAAATGTTTTTGACTTTATGCAATTATGGTCTCAGTATTCTGCTAAACATAGAAACATTTCTGTAATAGGTCTGGGGTATGTTGGTTTAACGTTGGCTGTCACTTTAGCGGATGTTGGTTTTAAAGTATATGGGATCGAAAAAAACAACAGTATATCGGAATCGCTTAAAAATGGTAAGCCACATTTTTTCGAAGTAGGATTAGAACCAATGCTGAAATTACACGTTAATAACAATCTTGAAATAGTAAACTCATGTCCAGAAATTTCAGATGTATTTATTGTAGCTGTCGGAACACCATTAGGTAATGATTTCAAACCAAAATTGGATGATTTACAAAAAGCAATTGAAGAAATTGCACAGGTTCTAACTTTTGGAAATTTGATTATATTAAGATCAACCTGTCCATTAGGTACTTGTCGAAATTTTGTTGTTCCAAAATTGGAAGAACTATCAGGTTTAAAATGTGGAAAAGATTTTTTTGTCTCATTTGCTCCTGAGAGAACTGTAGAAGGTAAAGCATTGCAGGAATTAAAAATAATTCCTCAAATTATTGGTGGTTATGACAAAAATTCACAGGATTTAACTACGAATATTTTTTCAGAATTTTGCCCTTCAATTATACCAGTGGAAAATCTTGAAATTGCAGAAATGGCTAAATTAATTAATAATAGTTTTCGTGATTTGAAATTTGCTTTTGTTAATGAGCTTTCACTTATTTGTGAACAATATAATCTTGATAGTAATCAAGTTGTTAAAGCAGCAAACCAAGGTTATCTTAGAGATCCTCTTCCGGTTCCTAGCCCTGGAGTTGGTGGTGCGTGTTTAATTAAAGATCCATATATTTATTCCTTATCTGCAAAAGAAAGTATAACTGAATTTTCAAATCTATCACTATCTATACTTGGAAGAAAAATTAATGAATCAATTCCACGAAATTTGTTTAATAAATTAAATCTTGAAATTAATCGCTTAAATAAAAAAATAAATGATGTAAAAATATTTTTGGTTGGTTTTGCTTTTAAAGGTGAACCTGAAACCTCAGATATAAGAAATTCCACTACAATAGATTTTCTAGATATCTTAAAAAAATACAATTACAACATTTACGGATATGATCCTGTCGCGGATAAATCAGATATTGAAAATCTTGGTGTAAAATTTGTAGAGTATGTTGAGGGTTTTAAGAATGCTGATTGTGTCTGCATTATGAATAATCACAGAAGTTACTCTAATTTAGATATTTTTAATCTTTTGGAATTAACAAATAAGCCTTCAATTTATGCGGATTATTGGAATATTTTTCCATCATTTGAGATTAAAAAAATTGAAGGAATCAGATATTTAGGATTAAGTTTTTCTGCATAGTATGTACAAAAAAGTTTGCTTTATTATATGTTCAAATGGTCTTGGACATTTTAAGAGGAGTATAATTTTTGCTGAAAAATTGTTAGAATTAATTCCTAACATTAACGTATGTATATATTGTGAATCTTGGCAGATTGTTTATCTAAAAAAATTTTTAAAAGGTTTTATGTATTTAAATTCTTCTCGCTGTAATTTCAGATTTTCTGAATTTCAAATGAAATGGTATGAAAATCAAACAAAATTTACATCTGAATATTTTAATTTGGATTCTTTTAATAAAATATTTTATGAAAACGAATTTGACCTTGTAATTTCTGATAATTATATTGAACCTTTAATGTTTTCTGAAAAAGTTGTTATTTCGGGTTCTTTTTTATGGTGCGATGTATTAAAAA
>DOWN01000152.1 GCA_003519545.1 Bacteroidota bacterium | reverse complement strand
CATATAAAGATTTGCAAGTTAATTTATATTTTTTGTTATTTAAAGTCAGGTTTCTAATCATTTTAAATTTTTCTAAATTTTCGTTTCCTCTTTTCCGTTGTTCCTAAATTTCATACTTACTTTATAATTTATATTTAATTAATATTGTATTCCTAAATTTGTTTATATAAATTTTTCCAATATTATCTGCATTTGAAGATTTTTTACTTTTTATCACTGCTAAGCGTCATATTATTTTCTTCATTCATCTTTAAACCTATTGGTATTAATGATGATGTAAATAATAAATTTACAAACGTAGGAAATATCTCAATGACCGTTACAAACTATGGAACTATAGGTAATGGTTTTGTGAATTTTCCTAATCAACCATCCTGTCAATATCCAAAAGGTTCCGGTATTGAAAATATGTTCCTTGGCGGAATTTGGATCGGCGGATATAAAGAAGGTCAACTCAGCGTTACAACCGGTGCTATAGATGTTTCTGCGGCATTCAGAAATGAGGGATTTGAATTTACCAATGCTTCCGGTTCTGGAATTCTCGAAAGATCTTCTCTTCCTAACTCACCATTCTTCAGACCTGACGCAATTTCTCATCAGGATTTCGTTACTGATTTTTTTGATACAAATCTCACAGCAGGTGGGACTGTTATACAAAATCATAATCCTTTAGGAATTAAAGTTCTGCTTCAGACCTATACTTACGATTTTAATTACGCTAACTTTTTTGTTTTATTAAATTATAAAATCGTAAATATCGGTTACAGAGGTAACACTTCTTCTATTGATAGTATTTATACAGGGTTATGGACTGATTGTGTAGTGAGAAATACTAATATAACTCCTCCGGGCGGAACTTCATTTTATAATAAAGGCGGTGACGGTTGGATTGATACTCTCAGAATGGCTTATGAATTTGATTATAACGGTGATCCCGGATTTACTAACAATTATATCGGAATAAAATTTCTCGGCACTTTCCCGCGACCTTATCAAGAAACTTTAAGACAAAGAACTCACTTCACAGTTTGGCAATTCAGA
This sequence comes from Bacteroidota bacterium, assembly GCA_003519545.1. Taxonomy (GTDB): domain Bacteria; phylum Bacteroidota; class Ignavibacteria; order Tepidaquicellales; family Tepidaquicellaceae; genus UBA9002. Next base: position 4,913 of record DOWN01000152.1, on the reverse strand, counting down.
AATACAAATGATCCGATTTATTTTTCACCGACAACTGACGCTGCCAGATATGCTAAAATGCAGGGTTTTCTTGCTCCAGGTGTGAGAATTGATACTAACAGAATTAATTTTCTCAGACAAAATCCGGGAAACAGATCTACTCTTGTTTCTTATGGACCTTATGCCGATACTTCAGGTAATATCTATAAACTTAGATATATTCAGGATACTCTAAATGTTGTTTTCGGAGTAATCTGTGCTAAGAAAAATGGTACCGAACCGATGAATCTCGATACTGATTTTCAAAAACAAATTTTATATAACAACGCAGGTTGGGCTCAGAGAGCATATAACGGTGAAGATAAAAATGAAAATGGACGTCTTGATCCGGGTGAAGATTTGAACGGAAATCTTTTTCTCGACAGATATCTGCTTCCTTCGCCACCTGAAAATCCTAAAATGAGAACTGTCCTTGATAACAGAACAGTTTCTCTTTACTGGAGTAATAACGGTGAAAATTCAATTGACCCGATTTCGAACAGAAAAGATTTTGAAGGTTACAGAGTTTACAGAACAAATCCCGGTGCTGAACTCGAACTTACAGGTGACTTAGTCTCTCAGTTCAGACTTATAGCAGATTTTGACAGTGCAAACAATAATTATTTCAATAACACAGGTTTTAGTTTTATAAAATTGAACTCACCAAAAATTTTTGAAGGTGATACCAATAAATACTGGTATAAATTTGATTTCCCGAATCAGTTAAATGGCTTTCAGTATATTTATACTGTTACTGCTTATGACAAAGGGGATTCAGCACAGAATCTTGAATCTCTTGAATCATCATTACTTTCAAATTCACAGCGAATTGTTGTCGGAACTCTTGCAAATAATAATCCTGATGCTGAGATAGGTGTATATCCAAATCCATATTATGGAAGTGCTGTTTGGGATGGTAGTGGTGTTAAAAAAGAAGTTTTAAGAAAAATTTATTTTTATAATCTGCCTTCTAAATGTGAAATTTCAATTTGGACTTTAGCCGGTGATTTGGTTGATAGATTTGAACATAACTCTGCTACTTATAATGGAAGTGATATTGAATGGTTCAAGACATATTCAGATGGCACACAAAAATTCGCAGGCGGTGAACACGCATGGGATTTAATCACACGGCAGGAACAGGCAATCGCTTCAGGTTTATATCTTTTTACCGTAAAAGATTTAAACACCGGACAGGTTAAAAAAGGTAAATTTTTAATAGTAAAATAAAATCAAGTTTTAAAAATAAATAATATGAAATACTTTAAATACTCACCGGTAATTATTCTATCGGTTTTTATACTTGCTTCACTCGGATTTAATTTATCCGCAATTTGGAATCAGGTAACAATTCAGCAGATTCAGACAAAATCTCCTGACTCTCTTGCTCTCGGCAGAGATAAATCTAATTTACTCGGAGATTCTGTTGAGTTTGTAGGAAGAGTTGTTGCTTCTCCGAGAGTTTCTCCATCAGGTAATGATCAGAGAACTCTTTTAAGAGGAACATCAAGCTGGACTTGTTATGTTCAGGATACCGCGAATAATTTATTCGGTGGAATTGTTATCAGACAAGGTTCAAGAGGTCCGGCTACTTTATTAGATCAGATTGATACTGGACAAGTTATCAGAGTTAGAGGACGAATTGAAGAATTTTGGGGAACTAATCAACCGGGTAATGCTTTAGGATTTTTAACTCAGTTAGCACTTGATACTGCTGCGGGTTATACAATTACGCCAATCGGTGCACCTACAAGAAGACCAACTCCTAAACTCGTAAATATTTCAGAATTTACAAATGGTGATTATCCAAATGGTGGTACTATTAATTATCTTCAAGGTGAAAAATATGAAGGTATGTATGTTGAAATTAGAAACGTAACAGTTGCCTCAGGTATTGGTAACAGACAACCTTGGAGTATTGTTGATGCTCAGGGAAATAAACTTTATTTCAGAGATTTTTCTAACTTCTTCACAACTGATCCTGCTCAAAGACTAGATACTACTTATAATCATCCGGGTTTTGGAACTGTTGTAAATTATATTCGTGGAGTTATCATACATGCTAATAACGAAGGTGCTTTCGGAAATCAGGTTCCTTATGCAATCGTGCCAATTTATCCTAATGATTTAAGTCTTGCAAATACACCTCCGATTATTTCTAATCCTTCAAGAAATCCCGGAGTTCCTACTCCATCGGATAATCCATTGATAACATGCTCCATCACAGATGACGGAACGATTACTTCTGCACAGTTATTGTATAGAATTAACAGAGGTGCTTATACAACTGTAAATCTTACTCCTGCAGGAAATATTTTCAGCGGGTCTATTCCTACACAACCTTTAAACACTTTAGTAGAATATATAATTCGTGCTCAGGATAATAGTGGTGGTGTTAGAATTTTACCGAATGATTCTGCAAGAGGAAAATTATTTTATTATGTAAAATCAAGTGACTCTCTTACTATTCAGGATGTTCAATATACACCTAATAATTCCGGAATTTCTGCATATTCAAATTTTGATGTCAGAGGTGTTGAAGGTATCGTAACTGCTGATACTTCAGATATAAGAACTTTCAGTTTTTCAGGTAACGGTGGTACACAAACTTCACCGAGAAGAGTTTATATTCAAAACGGAACCGGTCCATGGTCAGGTATCTGGATTAGTGGTAATCCTACAGATATACTAAAAAGAGGTGATCGTGTAAGAGTTAAAGGTACAGTTGAAGAAAATTTCGGGGTTACAAGAATTAATGTTTCATCACCATCAAATATTGTAGTACTCTCTTCAAATAATCCTCTTCCTTCTGCATTAAATGTGAACACCGGACAAATTCCTAACTCAGCACAGGACGGTGATTCTCTAGTTGAGCGTTATGAATCTATGTTAATCAGATATAATTTCCCGGTTGCTATTTCTTGCATCAATGCGGGAGTTGGTCTTGCTTGTACAACACCTGAACCTTTACCTGATACTACTTTCAGAAGAAATTTCGGTGAAATTTTAGTTCAGGATTTTTCAAATGTTCAGTCACGAATTGAACTTCAGGGTGGTAATCATACTTATTCAAATAACTGGGACGGTCTCGGAAATGTACCTCCGAATATTTTATTAACAAAAAATGACAGTATAACTTTTGTTCAGGGAATACTTTATTTCTCATTCAGCAACTGGAAAACAGTCCCGAGAAGACCATCTGATTTCGGAACTATAACACCTGTCGGTATTACTTATAATTCTGAGATTGTTAATGATTATAATTTAAGTCAGAACTATCCGAATCCTTTTAATCCTGTAACAAGATTTAATTATTCTTTACCTGTTAATGCAAATGTTACATTGAAAATTTACGATATGATCGGTAGGGAAGTAAGTGTTCTTGTTAATCAGTTTAATCAGGCAGGAAGTTATATAATTGATTTTAATGCATCTAACCTTGCGAGTGGTGTTTATTTTTACAAACTTCAGGCAGTTGGAGTTAACGGAACTTCATTCAGCCAGACAAAAAGAATGGTATTAATAAAATAATCTGAATTATTAAAAAGATTTTAAACATATTATTTTTATTTTCATTCATAATTTTAATTTCCGGACTGAACAGTTGTTCTGATCCTGTAAATTCGCCTGTTCAGAATTTACCTCCGGAAACACATCTTACTTTATATCCGGATAGCATTATCGCTCCCGGCAGCACACTTAGAAAAGTTAGTTGGTGGGGCGATGATCCTGATGGATTTGTTTCAGGATACAGAGTTTCATTTGACAATGTAAACTGGACATACACTACAAAGCAGGACAGCACTTTTATCCTTTCAATTTCCGGAAACGACAGTATTTATACAATATATGTTGCGGCTGTGGATGATAAGGGATTGGTTGACCCGACACCGGCTTCAAATTTATATCCGGTAATTAACACACCTCCTGTTGTTACTTTTGATAACACATCTTTAATTCCTGATACAACTTTTCCTGTAGCAACTTTCAAATGGAATGGTTTTGATCCTGACGGATCAGAGTCAATCCGATATTACTGGTGGTCATTAAATGATACACTTAATTTCAGAAGAATACCGGGTAATATTAATTTAATGACTTTAACTAAAGACAGCGGATTAGTAGTTAATTCTAATAACCGGTTTTTTTTGAAAGCACAGGATAATGCGGGAGCATTTAGTCCTGTAATCAAAATGCCTCCAGATTCATCAAACTGGTATGTAAAAAATAATTCAGGAAAAATTTTATTGATTCGAGATATAGATCAGAATAATTTGCAAGTTGCAGTTCCTTATTTTGAAAATGCCTTTGATACTTTGAAATACGACATTCTTGACATAAAATCCAGAAACGGTGCATTGATTCCGAAAATTATTAATCCAATGTTTATTGAAACTCTGAAACTTTATAAATATGTCCTGTGGACATCGGGTTCAGGTTCAGTTGCAACATCAGCGAATCTTGATTTGGCACAACAGACGATTCCATTTTATATGCAGTCCGGCGGAAAAGTATTTTTCACTGCGGGTTTTCCAAGCACATCAATTCTTGGACAGGGAAGTGTCATAAATTTTGCTCCAGTTGATAGTATAACATTCTGTACAATACCATTTGTTTTAAATTCAGATAATAACTTAAATGTAGTTAATTCCGGTTATCCGGTTATTGGACCAAGCACAGCAACGCAGTTTGTACGTGGAATAAAATCATCTTCAAATGTACCTGTGGTTTATTCATTTTATAAACCAAGCGGATGTTTTGATACAATAAAAGTTGCGATAAAAGATGTTGTCACTATCCCGAGAATTATTTATATGACAATGCCGGTATTTAATTTAAACAACAACCCTTCAAACTCAAAAGCCCTCTTCAGAAAAATTTTCATAGATGAATTT
>DOWN01000258.1:1384-2823 GCA_003519545.1 Bacteroidota bacterium | reverse complement strand
CTCACAAATGGGGGTAAGTGCACTGTTTTATAAAAAATAGTTCATTCAGCGTTTATCATATATATGCTGATAATCTTTCAAATCATACACAAAATCCTTATCCGGCAAAAAATAATTTTTGGAGCCCTTCTCCTAATTATTCTTTAAGAACTTATATTGATAATGTTCCTCTCTTCTTAACTCTAAATACATCTTCAAGTTTATCTCAATGTAATGTTATGACTAGAGATAATTTTACTACAGTTGATAGAGGTTTTGGAATTATTGATACAATTGAAACTGAACAAATTCCGTTTTCAGAATCTTATCCTCCTGAAGTAGAACTTTACGGTCAAGCTGAGGTAAGCAAAGAAGAAGGAAACTATGCCGGTGCAATAAATTTATTTAAGCATATAATTCAGAATTACAGGAATACACAATCATCTGATATGTCTTTATATAGTATTTTTGAATGTTATCAATTTTTAGATACAGGAACAACTTCTGAATATAGAGATATTTTGTATAGTGATCTTAAAAATTTCTTAACAACAGAAATTAATACAACTGAACATTCTATGGAGTTTGATGACGCTGCTTATCAATTTATCTTAGTTTGCGATGTAAATATGGAAAAGTATTATGATGCATTAACAGGATATGAATTTTTAGCACAGTTTCATCCTGAACCTGAGACAAGATTGCTTTCAAGCTATGACTATGCAGAACTGCAAGCCATTTTAGGAACAGGTGAATCAGTAAAGGGTTCCGACAATTCAGAAAGGTCATTAGCAAAGTTACTCAAAAAACTTGAAAAAGAAATATTAAGCGATCCTGTGAAGAGTAAATTAAAGGAAAAATATGAAACCGAAATGATATCAAAATCTGAAAAAGATGGATCGAAATCAATTTCGAAATCTGATTTTACTAAAAAAGGGAAATCTGAAATTGAAAAAAATATTTATTCAAAAAGAGAAAACGACTTCATTAGTAAATCAAATTACATTTTAATCTCAGGAAGAAATTTATCAAAAGAAGAATTACAGAAAAATTATCATAAAGATATTTATACTATTTTAGGCGTAGAAAATACAGATAATAATTCTTCTTCTCAAAGTGAATTACCTACTGAATATTCACTTTCCCAAAACTTCCCAAATCCGTTTAATCCGGTGACTACTATTTCTTATCAGATTCCTACTGACGGTATTGTGAACTTAAAAGTATATGATATATTGGGTAAAGAAGTTGCAACTCTTGTTAGCGAAATGAAAAGAGCCGGTTCTTATCAGGTTGTATTTAATGGAAATAATCTTGCGAGCGGAATTTATTTCTACAAGATTCAATCAGGAAACTTTAATCAAGTGAAACGAATGATGTTAATCAAATAAGCAAAAATATTTCATAAAAATCACATCAAAAAAAGTCGGGGATGTATTTCCCCGACTTCTTACCTTTTT
>DOWN01000258.1:408-1325 GCA_003519545.1 Bacteroidota bacterium | reverse complement strand
TTCCCCGACTTCTTACCTTTTTTTGCCAAAATTCCAAAAGATGCAAGTATTGTAAAAACAATACTTATGCAATTTCACTCAAACGGAAGTTGCTGTTATTTGTCCATACATATTAATTTTTTTCTTTATATCTTTGTATATAATGAAAAAATTACTCTTCATATTTTTAATAACATTGATTTCAGAATCTGTGAATTCACAGGTTCAGTGGCAATGGCAAATGCCCCAACCGACAGGCAATATTCTTTATGATATAAAAATGCTTAACGAACAAACAGGTTATTCATGCGGTGCTGCAGGTAATATTCTGAAAACAACTAACGGTGGATTAAATTGGGTAATGTTGAATACGGGGTTTGATAGAATGTTATGGGCTATTTCAATCATAGATTCATTAAATATTATAGCGGTTAGTGATTCAGGTAAATATATTAAATCCACGAATTCAGGAATTAACTGGGCTCGATTCAATGTTAGCTCTAATAGTGCAATTTATAATATTAAATTCATCAATAATCAAATTGGTTTTTTGTGTGGCTCAAATAGTTTATTAATGAAAACTACAAATCAGGGTATTAATTGGTCTAATCTAAATCCGCAAATTTTTACTTCTTTTTTTGAAATTTCTTTTATTGACTTAAATACAGGATTTATTGGTGGTGATAGATCATTAATAAAAACAACAAATGGAGGTTTAAATTGGGATATTATTCCTATCACATTTAGCCAGCCTTTTGCTCAAATTAGAGGTTTAAATACAATTGGTACTGATGTAGTTTGTGGAATGATATTATTAGATAATAAAATTATATATTCTTCAAATCAAGGATTAAATTGGAATTATTATAATATTTCATTTCCGGTAGTAGATGGTAATAGAGATATTTTAAGACAGATGAAATTTATAAATCCTTCGA
>DOWN01000258.1:0-309 GCA_003519545.1 Bacteroidota bacterium | reverse complement strand
GTTATTTATCCACTGATTTTGGCAGAATTTGTAAAACGATGAATGCAGGAGTAAATTGGGTAGTTGATTCAACTTTTAAATTTAATTTTTATAAGATTGGTGTTTTATGGGATATTGAAGTCATAAATAATTTAGTTTTTGCTTCAGGAGGAGGTGGAACTATTATCCGATCTACAAATGCAGGACAAAATTATAGTTTAATTCAAGGATGGAAACATCAACTAAATGATATAAAATTTATAAATCAACAAACAGGTTTTACTGTTGGCGATAGCGGTGATATTTTGAAAACTACTAATAAAGGCACTT
>DOWN01000361.1 GCA_003519545.1 Bacteroidota bacterium | reverse complement strand
ATGCAATGTTATTATTTTTAAATTTATATCTTATATAAGCGAACAAAGAAATTCCGAAAATCATATAATAAGGAACGGTGAAAAAAAACAGGTTATCCCCGGCAAAGGCTTTCAATGAAGAATCCAAGATATAAGAATAAATATTATGAATTGAAGGTAAACCGGTTAACATAGCAGAGAGAGAGGGCATACCACCGAAAATATGAGGAATCCATAATGGAAAAATTCCGTCACGCTGAGCATTTTCAAGATAAGTTTTAAAACTGAATGGAGATAAATTATCTGCGGATGTAAATATTTTTCCCCCAAAGAAACCTTCACTGAAGAAAATGATTACTGTGAAAATTATTATCGCACAATAAATCAAACTCTGATATTTTATAAAAAAATTATCTGAATCCTTATATTTGTTAAGAGGAGTTTCTTTTGCTGTCTTTGCAGTTACTGAAACATTTTTTTTCGTTTTTGACATTATTCTGTTTATACTAATTTGGAAATTCTTTCAAAATACTATTTTTGGATTAAGATTTTAAGGAAATTATAACTCATAGAAATTAAAATTTAATAAAAGTATTTTGTAATTATATATGGATTGTAAAATTTGTAATTCAAAAACTGAGTTTTTTGGAAAAGGTAAAATACTTGATAAATACGAAATTGATTATTTTAAGTGTTTAAATTGCGGATTTATACAAACGGAAGAAGAATATTGGTTAAATGAAGCATATAATAGTCCGATAAACCGTTCTGATGTAGGATATGTTTACAGAAATGTCAGACTTGCAAAAGTATTGAACTTATTATTAAATTTCTCGTTCAATAAAAAAGGTAAATTTTTAGATTATGGAGCCGGATATGGTTTATTTGTAAGATTAATGAGAGATTATGGATATGATTTTTATTGGGATGATAAATATTGCGAGAATATTTTTTCAAAAGATTTTGAATTAAAAGATTCAGGAACTGAAAGATTTGAATTAATTTCTGCATTTGAACTGTTTGAACATCTTTTGAATCCAATAACTGAAATTGACAATATGCTTAAACTTTCCGATAGTATATTTATAAGCACAGAGTTATATCCTGAAAGTAATCCAAAAATTGATGATTGGTGGTATTTCGGGCTTGAACATGGACAACATATAGCACTCTATTCAAAAAAAACATTCCAATATATATCAAAAAAATACAAACTTAATTTTTATACTAATAATAAAAATCTTCATTTAATAAGTAAAAAAAAGATAAACAATTTATTTTTTAAATTTTTAGGATATTATTATTTGTTACTATCAAAGAATCCATTTTCACTTTCTAAAACACTTCTGAATAAAGACCACGAGTCAGTGATTAAAAAAATTAAATTGGAAAAAAATTCATAAAATTTGGGAATAGTATTAAAACAAACTCTCAGTAACACAATAGTTTCTTATTCGGGCTTAATTGTGGGATATATCAATATCGTATTACTATACCCCACATACTTTTCAATTACCGAGTTTGGTTTAATATCTTTATTAATGAGTATATCTTTTGTTTATTCTCAAATTTCTGCTTTTGGTATTTCCAATACTATCTTAAAATATTTTCCAGTATTTAAATCAAGCGATAAAAGTCACAATGGATTTATATCCTGGATATTGTTATTAATGTCAGCAGGATTTGTGGTGATTACAGTTTTATATCTGATTTTTAAACCTGTCATTGATGCTTCATTTGTTGAAAACTCTCCGATATTTTTGCAATATTATTACTGGATAATTCCGCTGTCTTTATTTCAATTAACATTTAATGTTTTTGAAAGTTTAGCACGGGCAATACACAAAACTGTACTTTCTACGGCATTGAGAGAATTGATTTTCAGATTGTTAACAACAGCGGGTATTTTACTTGTCGCTTTTAAATTTTTAACATTCGATCAGTTTGTAATTTATTTCGTTCTAATTCATGCCATTATATTTATAGTTCTCTTTGGACAAATTGTTATTTCAAAAGAATATAAATTATTTTCATCCGTGAGATTGTTTGAAAAAGACAAACTCAGTAAAATAATAAACTATGGTCTTTTCACACTCGTTTCAATTTCTTCTTATTATATCGCATTAAATCTTGACAGAATAATGTTAGGTTCGATGGTAGGACTTGAAATTGTCGGTATATATCAAATATATATTTTTGTGGGAACAGTAATAGTCTTTCCTTACCGTGCATTAGGAAGAATTGCGGTTCCGATTATTGCTGAATACTGGAAAAAAAATGACAGAGAAAATATATTTATGATGTATAAAAAAACATCATTAATGTTATTTATAATTTCGGGATTCATTTATGCGGGTATTTTAATCAATGGTGATAATTTAATAACTTTATTGAAAAAACCTGAGTTTGCAGGCACTTTCCCCATCTTTATAATAATCGGTATATCTTTTTTAATAGATTCAACGGGAGGGATTAATTCGGATATTCTCACTACATCAGAAAAATACAGAGTTGATACTTTGTTTAATGTTTTATTTCTTATTGCCAATGTAATTTTTAATTTTATTTTTATTCCAATTTTTGGAGGCATTGGAGCGGCGATTGCTACAACAATTTCATTTCTGTTGTTCAATATTACAAAATGGTATTACATAAAATACAGATTTAAAATGCAACCGTTCGACAGAAAATTTTTATATGTCGCTTTAATTCTTTTAGTAACAATCTCCATAGGATATTTTCTGCCGAAAATTGATAGTTTAGTTATTGATCTTGTTTATAGAAGTTTGATTATTACTATTCTTTATTTTTCTGCCATTATTGGATTTAAGATTTCTGACGATGTGAACGAAAAGTTTTATAAAATACTCGCGAGGGTTGGAATCAAAAAATGAACATAACTTATGATCATCAGATATTTGTAGTTTCAAAATTCGGAGGGGCATCCCGTTATTTTACTGAAATGATAAGCCGAATGGCAAAATTTCCTGATGCTGGTGTTTCGGTGTTTGCCGGATATTATATTAATGAATATGGAATAGAAAAATTCAAAAATGATTTTAAATTGTTTGAAGGTAAAAAGTATAACGAAATTCCAAAATCAAAAATGTTTGCATTTCACCTTGATAATTTTTTATTCAGTAGTTTTCTTAAAAAATCAAAACCTGATATATATCATACTACATATTATAAATATCTGAACTGCGGATACAAAGGAAAAAGAACAATGACGGTTCTGGATATGATGCATGAACTTATGCCCGGTTCATTCAGCAAACTGGATAACTCTGCTAAATGGAAAGGTGAATGTGTAAAAAAAATGGATGGAATAATTTCAATTTCTCATGCCACTAAAAAAGATTTAGTAAACATTTATAATGTCCCTGAAGAAAAAGTTAAGGTTATTCATCTTGCAAATTCAATGAATACGGAAGTTAAATCAGAAAGAATTGTTAAAGAGCCGTATATATTATATATCGGTGGGAGATGGGTGTATAAAAATTTTAAAATGCTTTTGCAGGTTTATGCCGAAACTCCATACTTTAAAAATAACTTTAAACTTATTGCTTTTGGAGGAGGGAATTTTTCCACTGAGGAAAATGAATTAATTAATAAATATGGTGTTGAAGGGAAGGTAGTTTTTGATACGGGAAGCGATGAGAAACTTGCTAACTATTATAAGTATGCTTCTGTATATGTTTATCCATCAAAGTATGAAGGGTTTGGTGTACCTTTGGTGGAAGCGATGTATATGGATTGTCCGATGATTGGAAGCAATATCAGTTCAATTCCTGAAATAGGCGGACCGGCTGCGTTATACTTCGATCCGGACAGCCCTGAGGATTTGAAAGAAAAATTGGAAACTATTCTGACAAATGAAGAAGTGAAAAATGATTTGCTGGTAAAAGCAAAAGAGTGGAGAAAAAATTTCAGTTGGGAAAAAACAACTGAAGAAACTTATAAATATTATAAGGAACTGTTAAATAAAAATTGAGCGAATCAGAATTCAAATATAAAGTAAGTATAATCACCGTTACATATAATGCAGGTAAACTTTTGCAAAATACAATTGATTCAATTAAAAACCAAAGTTATAAAAACATTGAATATATAATAGTTGACGGAAAATCAAAAGACAATACTCTCGATATTATTGAAGAGAATCGCAAGTTTATAACAAATTTTATTTCGGAAAAAGATAAAGGAATATATGATGCAATGAACAAGGGATTAAATCTCGCGACGGGAGATTATGTATGGTTTATAAACGCGGGAGATGAAATATTTGATTCAAATACGCTTGAAAAAGTATTAAAAAATTCTGACGGGGCGGATGCGTATTACGGAGATGTTTTGTATATAAATGAAAAAAAAGAAAATCTCGGAACACGCACTTTAAAAAAACCACCTAAAGAATTAACCTGGAAAAATTTTATAAACGGTATGGTTGTTTCTCATCAATCAATTATTATAAAAAGAGAAAAGTGTGTAAATTATAATCCCGAATACAAATTCTGTGCAGACTCGGAC
>DOWN01000102.1 GCA_003519545.1 Bacteroidota bacterium | reverse complement strand
AATAAGTTTAACATTCACATTGGAAGAAGAAAAATTCCAAAGAAAATAAAATAAAATTAAATTTTTAAATAATAAAAAAAGGGTGCAAGCACCCTTTTTTTATTTGAAGACAAATTAATCTTTATGAAAAAAATTGGATTAGCAATACATGGAGGGGCGGGGACAATCAGAAGATCAACTATGTCCCGATTGCTTGAGAAGGAATACAGAAAAGGATTAGAAAAAGCATTGAAATCCGGTTGGAATGTTTTGGAAAAAGGTGGTTCGAGTATTGATGCCGTTTGTGAATCTGTTATTTCGATGGAAAATAATCCCCTCTTCAATGCCGGCAAAGGATCAGTATTTACTCATGAAGGTAAAAATGAAATGGATGCTGCAATTATGAACGGAGTAAATTTGGAAAATGGTGCGGTTGCCGGAGTAACAGGAATCAAAAATCCAATACTGCTTGCAAAATGTGTAATGGAGAAAAGTGAATTTTCTCTTTTATGCGGAAAAGGTGCCGAAAAATTTGCAAAAAAAAATAAACTTACATTTGAACCCAAAGAATATTTTTATACAGAAAAAAGATGGAACCAATTGCAAAAAGCAATTAAAACAGGTCAAGCGTTTTTAGATCATACGAACTTTGAAGATATAAAGAAAAAAGAAAAATATTACGGAACTGTTGGGGCTGTAGCACTTGATTCAAACGGAAATCTTGCAGCGGCTACATCTACCGGCGGAATGACAAATAAAATGTTTGGAAGAATTGGTGATTCACCATTGAATGGAATTGGAAATTATGCGGACAATAATTCTCTTGCTATAAGTTGCACAGGTTCTGGCGAATATTTTATCAAACTCACTGTAGCATACCGCATATCTGCATTAATGACTTACAAAAAAATGAGTTTAAAAAAAGCAGCCGATTATGTAATTAATAAAAAATTAATCGAAATAGGTGGTGATGGAGGAATTATAGCAATTGATAAAAAAGGAAATATTGTTTTATGCTTTAACTCCGAAGGAATGTACAGAGGTTATGTAAACGAAAAAGAAAAATTTGTGGGAATTTATTAAACTCTGAATAATTTTATAAATTCGGTATATCAGATTGATTTAGTTTTATCGTATTCAAATTATCCCTGTATTCATTAACCAATTTAATTGCCCTTGGGATATTATCCGGAAGAATTACTACTAAATCACCTTTACGTGCTTTTTTGAGTGCAAAGTTAATAGCCGATACTTCATCTTCAATTATCTGAACCGGTACATCAGGATTTGTGCTTCTAATTCCTTTTAAAACAATTTGCGGAATTTCACCTTCTTTACGTCCACGTAAAGATTCATCTTCTCTGATTATAATATCTGTAAACATTTTACCGCCAATTGCTCCCATCGAAATTATATCTTCATCTCTTCTATCACCTGTTCCACCTATAACTGCAATTTTATTTTTTTCAGGAAGATTCATAACAAATTTTGAAAGTGCTTCAAATCCCGCAGGATTATGTGCGAAGTCTATTAATACTTTAAAATTACCAACTTCTGTTAAATTTAATCTTCCGGGTGTCTGAGTTGCCGATGGGACAAATGAATTTAAACCAAATTTAATATCTTCAATTGTAACTCCCTGTAAAATGTAAGAAGCAAGAGTTGAAGCAAGAACATTTTGAATCATAAACGGTGCTTTACCTCCATAAGTTAATGGAATATTCAAAACTTTTTCAACTCTGATTTTCCACTGACTCTTAATTAATGTAATCCAATTATTTTCAAGCACACAGGCAATTCCTCCATTTTTACAATGTTCGATGATTGCAGGATTATTTTCATCCATAGAGAATAATGCTATATTACATTTCACTTCATCTCTCATTGCGAGGACTAACTTATCATCGGCATTTAAAACTGCGTAACCTTTTTCAAAAACCGCACACGGTACAACTGATTTTACTCTTGCCATATCTTCAAGAGTGTTTATATCTTTAACTCCGAGATGATCTGAAGTGACATTTAATACAACTCCGATATTACAATGATCAAAACCAAGACCTGCTCTTATAATTCCGCCACGGGCAACTTCCAATACCGCAAACTCCACAGATGGATCTCTCAAAACCATTTGAGTAGATATAGGTCCTGTGTTATCTCCGGGTTCAATTAATCTGTTTCCGATATATACACCTTCAGTTGTCGTGAAGCCAACATTATACCCAATGTTTTTAAGTATGTGTGAAATTAATCTTGTAGTAGTTGTTTTTCCGTTTGTACCTGTAATAGCAATTATTGGAATTCTGGAAGGAGCACCTTGCGGGAAGAGCATTGAAACAACAGGTTCTGCAACATTTCTCGCGATACCTTCAGAAGGTGCAAGATGCATTCTAAATCCGGGAGCAGCATTAACTTCAACAATACCTCCTCCATTCTCAAGCAATGAACTTGATATATCAGGAGCGATAATATCTATACCTGCAATATCTAAACCAATTATTTTCGCTATTCTTTCAAACATAAAAATATTATCAGGATGAACTTCATCAGTTCTGTCTATTGCCGTACCTCCTGTCGATAAATTTGCTGTTGATTTCAGATAACATCTTTCGCCGTCTTTTAAAACCGTCTCAAGAGAATAGTTTTTAAATTCAAGTAATCGTAAAGTCTGATGATCAATATCAATTTGAGTTAATATTTTTTCATGACCATATCCTCTTCTTGGATCAGAATTTTCTTTAGCGATGAGTTCATTAATTGTTGACTTACCATCCCCCGTAACATAAGCGGGAGTTCTTTCCGCAACAGAAACTAATTTATAGTTAATTACAAGAGCCCTGTAATCAAAACCTTTCAGAGATTTTTCAATTATAATTGCTTTTGAATGTCGCTTCGCTGATTTAAACGCAGTCAGTACATCTTCTAAATTGTTAATATCAGTAGTGATACCGCGTCCGTGATTTGCATCTAATGGTTTAACAGCAATAGGATAACCGATTCTCTCCACAACATCCTGTATATCTGATTCATTATAAATTTTAAATCCCCTCGGAACCGGAACACCCATTTCTTCAAGAAGTTTTTTAGTTGCTGATTTATCACATGCTAAGTCAACTGCTATCTCGCTTGTCATTCCGGTAACTGTTGCTCTAATTCTTTTCTGATATATTCCATATCCCAACTGAACGAGAGACTGATCATTTAATCTTATATATGGAATACCTCTTGAAACTGCTTCTTCAACAATTGAGCCGGTACTTGGACCGAATCTTACATCTTCTCTAATTTCCCTTAACTTCTGAATATCATTATTAAGTAATTCATTTAAATCTCTTTGCGATTTACCTTCGGCAATTGCTTTAAATAAATTTACACTTGCAGTAGCAGAATATTTACCTGCTTCTTCTTCAATATAACTGAAGACGACATTATAAACTCCCGGTGTTGTAGTTTCACGTGTTCTGCCAAATCCGGTATCCATACCTGCGAGCGTTTGAATTTCAAGTGCGATATGCTCTATCACATGACCTGCCCAAGTTCCCTCTTCAACTCTTTTAAAAAATCCACCTTCAGATTCATAACTGCATCTGTGAGAATACATTGAAGGAATCAGTTTTGATAAATTTTCAAGAAAACCGGGAATTACATTAGTCGGCTTTTGTTCGTAGTCACCGATATCCAATCTCATTTGAATTAATTTGTGCCTTCTGTTGCTCCAAACGTTTGGACCTCTCAAAGCCCGGATTTCTAATATTTTCATAATTGAAAAGAGTTTACTGAATGATTAACTGGTTGAAGTGTATTCAAATTAAAACTGATGGAACTGCTGAGTATATGCATCTTTAAACCTGCAACTGAAAATGGTTGATACTCATCCACTTCTGAAAGGTTATTGTAAGTAATTTCAGAACCATCAATTATAGTTACAGTACCGCTTCCGAGAACATCTAATATACCATTTTTCTTTATATGTATTGCAGTATTTTCATCAATACCAATACCGATATTTTTGGGATTATAACAAACTGATGTTATTAATCTGTTCAATCTTTTTCTTTCAGTGAAATGCTGATCTATAATAATATTATCCAAAACTCCCAGTCCTGCCGATAATCTCAGAGATTCCTGCGAAGCATAAATTTCAGGAGTTCCTCTTGTTATCATATATGTGCTTAAAGCGGAAGCACCAGCACTCGATCCGGCAATTGCCGCACCTTCTTTTAATTTCTGTTTCAGTAATTTTTCAAATTCAGAACCACCAAGAACAGTGCTTAATCTTAACTGGTCACCTCCGGAAATAAAAATTCCCGTCACACCGTCAAAATATTTTGAAAGATTTTGAGATTTAACATCAGCAGGATTATGTTTATTGAAGATAGTAATTTTTTTAGCACCAAATTTTTTAAAAATTGTTTTATAAACATTTGCTGCTACTTCAGGGAAATCAGAGGCAATAGGAACAATTAAAATTGAAGATTTTTTTTCTCCTGAAAGTTCAAAAAATTTTTTGAGAATGTGCATCTCATTTAATTTATCTTCAGCACCGCCAATA
>DOWN01000231.1 GCA_003519545.1 Bacteroidota bacterium | reverse complement strand
CAAAACAAACGTTGGTGAATTAACTCGTGAATTTTTTAAATATCAATCAGCAACTCTTGGTCTCGAATCCATTGCAATATTTAAAGGACTTGATGAAAAATCTGTTGAAGATAAATTAAAAAATCTCTACGCTGTTAAAGAGGGTTTACTCTCAATTGGTGATGCTTCTACAGCTCTTAAGAATTTACTGTCTGCAAATTTCACTCTTGACCAGTCAATTGACTTAATGCAAAGATTCGGTGAATCAGCATCATTCAACAGACAAGCTTCTCTCTCATTTGGTGATGCAATTACTTCAGCAACTGAAGGTATCAAGAATGGAAATTCAATTCTTGTTGATAATGCCGGTGTTACAAAAAATCTTTCAATGATGTTAGAAGAGGCAGGATTTAAAGCACAGGATTTAATGAAAGCTTCAACTAATTCTTCAGTTAGAATGGCAATCTTTAACGGTATCATAAAAGAAACTCAAGGTCAAGTTGGTAATATGAATAAACTGATGAACTCAGCACAAGGTGAATACATCAAAAATCAAAAAGCAATTCTTGATTTAAAAATTTCATTTGGTCAACTTTTAGCAACCGGACTTGCACCATTTGTATCAATTTCAAAAACAATAGTTGAATTTATGACCAGTATGCCGGCTCATTTTAAGACAGGAGCATTGGTTGTAACAGCTTTTGCTTCAGCTTGGTTTTTACTCAATGGATCAATGAATAAAAACGTAGCAATCTTTGGAATTATTTTTGGAATGTTAGTAGCAATGCCTCCAAATCTTAGAATCATAGTCGGTGGAATAATGGCTCTTCTCGGAGCTATCATTGCTCTCAATGGTGGACTGACAATACTTAACGTAAAGCTTGGTGGATTACCTATAATAATCGGTTTAATCGTTACCGGATTAGCCGGATTAACTTCAGGTATTTACGAATCCACAACAGCAACTCAAAGTCTTGAAGATAGATTAAATTCTTATTCGGAATCAATTGATAAAACTAAAAGTAAAATATCAGAACTTGAAAGTTTCTTGCTTTCCTACAATGCTCAGACAAACAACACTACAAATCAACAATCAACTTATAATGATACTCTTGATTATTTAATTCAAACGTATCCAAATGTAATAAAAGGAGTTTCCGATCATACAAACGCAATGCGTTTAAATGAAGATGCCGTCAAAAAAGCCATTGAAAAAGAAAAAGAACTACTGGCAATTAAAGAAAAAAGTTTGAGTGCAGTAATAACTGCAGAATTGGAAGAAATATTTGAGACTGTAGAAAAATTAAACAGTAAATATGATGAACTAAATTGGAAGCTTGAACTTAATATTAAAGCAAATGAAAACGAAATAACATCTCTTAGGAAAAAAGATGATGTTATGAAATCAAATTCAGAGAATATTAGAAGTTTATCAAGGAAGATGAATGAATTGTCTTCAGAAAAATCTAAAGCAATTCAAAAAATTCAAGAATATATAATGATTGCTTTAAAGATGGGGAATATTGGAAATGTATTAGATATGATTTATTCAAAATTTGGTAATAACGTTGGAATAATAAGAACTTTACAAGATGCTTTTAAATCTATGAGTGCCGAAGGTATAGCTGCATTTATAGGAATTAGTGATGCGGTTGGAAAATATGCAGTGTTAAAAAAACTATTAACTCAAGCAGTTCAGTTAGCAAATATGGGTCAATCTGAATTAGCAATAACTATATTTGATAAAGTTATATCATTTGCTCAAAAATTTAAATCAATTTCCACCGACACACCTCTTGGCGACAAAAAAACCAAAGGTTCTAAAACCTCTTCAGAAAAACCTGAAGATGAATTTGCTAAAGCTATTCGTTCATTACAAACTCAAGTAGATTTATATAAAGAAACAAACGGACTTGAAGGCATCTCAATATTACAAGCAAAAGATAAATTAAAATTATTAGAGAGCATGGCTGATACTGATGAAAGACGTCTTGAGTATCACCGAATGATGAATGATCTCCTGAAGGAAATGTTTTCAAAAGAATTTGATATTGCAAAAATAAAAGACTTTGAAATTAACGAACGAAATGCTGAACCCGTTGAAATCACAGCTGGTTATAAAATGTCATTCATTGATGAAGCCGGTCTCCGACTCCAGCAAGCATTTAATGATACTCTTGAAGACTCAGTTTCACTCATAGGTGAATTTTTTCAAGGTTTATCTTCAGGTAATCCGGATGCCTTTAAAGAATTTATGAAACGTATTGTTGTAACATTTCTTACTTCAGTTCAGGCAATGTTAGTCGGAGCTAAAGGAGCTTCAGCTGCGAAAGGTATCACGACATTTGGATTATCATTAATTACAGATATGCCAATGTTAGCAGCCGGATATCTTGCTCTTGAAGCTGCTAAAGGTATAATCATGGGACTTAACAAAGGTGGAGTTGTTCCGGGATCTGGTGACACTGATTCAGTACCTGCAATGCTCACTCCCGGTGAAGTTGTTATTTCAAAACCACGTGTAAAACAATTGACATCTTGGTTTGGAAGTGGTTTCAAAGAGTGGTTGGTTGGTGATGGATTAGCGGTGAGCATGGCAAAAAAATATAATCCATCGATGTTAATTCCCGGTGCAGTCGGTGGTGGGAACTATATGGAAATTGCTCTTAAG
>DOWN01000138.1:2535-3427 GCA_003519545.1 Bacteroidota bacterium | reverse complement strand
ACAATTACAGCAGATGTGGTAGAATTCAAATAATTTGTTGGATTATGAATGATTTCTACCAGTGTATTTAATTTAACCGATGGAGAGTAAAGCGAAAATAAGGTGGCTTCTGAAAATATAGTTCCAAAAGCTTGTTTTATAGTAACCAAAATGTGATTTGTATTCTTTAAACTTTTAAGGATCCGGAATAGGCAGAAAGTAAAATTTATTTTGAGATGAAAATGAAATAAAAATTACTTAAATAATTTATCATTCTAAAATAAAATAAAAATTTAAAAACCAAAGGGAATAAAAATATGAACTTCAAAAGATTATTTTATTCATTAAGTATATTTTTCTTTTTACTATTCTTTAATCAATCGGTGTTTGCTCAAGTGGATAGCTTAAATACACAGGCTGAACTAGAGACGCGGGTTGTAATTCTTGAAAAGAAATTAATCGAGTTACAAAAGTTAATTGACAACCTCAATTTAAAACTTAACAAACTCTCTTCTTCAACTAATAATCCTTCGCCATCAAATACAAATACTATAACCACAAATAATCCTCCTACAACATCTACAAAGAATAAACCATCCGATACTGACGTAAAGTCAGCAATCACTAATAAGCTCAAAAAGGAAGTTCCAATTTCATGGTCTGGTAGTCTAATGGGTGGAAAGAATGCTGTTGTAAAAAGCATCGATATACAACAATACGGTAATTACAATGAAAAGTATAATTATTGGCCAGTGAAAGCACGAGTCAAAGGAACATGTGAAGCCGATTTGCTTTTTAAAATCGAAACTCGTGCATTTGATAAAATTGGGGATTTTAAAATTTATCAGGATGATTATGGAAATTGGAATGCCGAACTTGATAAAATGCAGTAAAGCTTAAGATTTTAATAGAA
>DOWN01000138.1:0-2491 GCA_003519545.1 Bacteroidota bacterium | reverse complement strand
TATTAATTTTAAATACTCTATTTAAAATATGAAAAATTTAATTACTATTGTTTGTTTTTTATTAATTTCAAAAAGTTCTTATTCACAAAATGATCCTAAGAATTTTGAAGTTCTACCCCCACAATTAGTTTTGCATTTACCATTTAATGGAAATGCCTTAGACGCAAGTGGTTACAATAATCACCCTTCTATTGTTAATGCATCATTGACTCAAGATAGATTTGGTTTCCAAAATTCTGCATACAAATTTAATGGTGTTAATAATTATATAGAAATCCCAAATTCTTCTTCATTATCTTATTTTCAAGGTATTACGCTCTCAACTTGGGTATATATTGATCAGTGGTATGGCAATACTTTTGCACCTTTGATAGCAAAATCAACAAATTCAGGTTACGGAATGTTTGGAATGATGTTGTTAAAAAATTCAGAGGAATTAGAGGTTAGGTTAAACGGTACTTTAGCAAATCATAATTATACATTTTTTGCAAACCAATGGTATTTTGTAACGTTTACTTGGGATGGTTTTGTATGTAGATATTATGTGAATGGTTTACAAAGAGGTCAACGAAATTTTGTTGGTAATTTTGACTGGAATAATATGCCTTTAAGAATCGGAATGGATACTCCTGAGATTACTGAATATTTGAATGGGAAACTTGATGATGTTAGGATTTATAATGATGCTGTCTCAGCCAGTTTTATAGATTCACTTTACCATTTGAATCCAACTTTAATAGACCCAATTTCTGTAGAAGTCCCAAAATCATTTTCACTTTTCCAAAACTACCCTAACCCGTTCAATCCTTCTACATATATACGATTTGATATACAAAAACAAGGATTCGTTAAATTGAAAGTGTTTGATTTGCTAGGCAAAGAAATTAAAACTCTTGTAAATGAATCGTTACAACCGGGAACTTATGAAACGAACTTCGATGCTACTGATTTAACAACAGGAATTTACATTTATCGTTTAGAAACAGAAGGATTTTCGGATACGAAACGTATGGTGTTAATAAAATGATGTCAGTTTTTTATAGAAAGTCTTAATGTATCTTTTAAACTATTCTATTCAATGTAATTTAAACAATACATAATTAAAAATTCAAATTAATCAAAATTAATTTAGTATGAAAAATGTAAAATTCTTTTTATTAATATCTATTTATTGTTTGTTATATTCAAATGTCATTGCTCAGGATTTTTTAGAGGTTAAATTATCCATAAATGATATTAAAAATCAAAGAGAAAATTTTAATAATGTTATAGAGAATAAAATTTCAGATGTGAATGGTGATTTTTCAGGAATTTATGAAGGAGTATTAGAAATTTCGCTATGCTGTTTGGATTATGATAGATACTATGGGAAAGTTATTGTTGATGTGACAACAAATCCATTGATATTCATATTTGATGGAGTTAACTGGAATAGTAAAAATACGTTAAAATTTTTAAATAATAAAATTGTTTATTCTGATAATGAAAATATTATTCTGGCATACTTTGAAAATCAAGATGAAGATGTGATAATGAAAATTAAGTCAGAAGAATATATAGATGGTAATGGTTTTGGGTATGATCATAACACTGGAAAAGAAATAGAATTAGAAGAATATTATAGTTTAAGAAAAACAGAGACTATTGAAAATGCTGAAAATATAATTAAAGGTTATACAGAACAGGAAATAAAAATTAAAGATTTTTGGATAAATTTAAAACAAGCTTATATATCAAAAGATTTTGACAAGATTGTAGATTTGTCAATTATACCATTACCTATAAAGCCTTTAAATGAAGATCCGGATAGAAAAAGAAAAATTAACTCAAGAAAAGAATTATTAAAATTTTATATGAATTTTTTTGATAATGAATTCTTGAATTTTAATGAGGATGGACCTCATAAATATGTAGAGAACTTTGGTGTAGAAATAATGAAAGGAAAGTATGTTTTAAGTTCGTCAAAATCATACTTAATCCTTTCAGAAGTGAACGGAGAAATAAAGATCATAGATTTACCCGGTGTTTGGGAATAATTTAAAAAGTAAATTCAGAAAATAAAATTATGATACAGAAATCAATAATTATAGTTTGTGTTTTAAATTTTTTATCAATATTTAATACAAATAATCTGATTCAGCAAAATTATTCAGTGAGTACCATTCACAAAATTCCTTCTGGAATGGACAATATTTCAGGAGTGTATCAAGGTAAATTACTAATAGGAAATATTGGACAAGATTATATTCAGGAGGTTGAAAAAGTATTTATTTATTTATCCGATGATAAACCTATCATCTCTTTTAGTGGTATTTTAATTGACAATTTAATTTTAAAAAATGACAAAATTTTATTTGGAGAAAATTCAAGAGGAAATTTTCCAGCTTTTTTAAGAGAAATTAGATTTGATAGACAAACAAAGAAAATTAAAGCAGTTTTTGAAGATGATTTTGAAGATGAGATAATCTTCACGTTAGATAAAATCGGAGAC
>DOWN01000256.1:6017-6180 GCA_003519545.1 Bacteroidota bacterium | reverse complement strand
CCAAAATAATTTTTTGTTCTCATTTAGATACTGTTCCGCCTTATATTCCTCCGATCATTTCGGCAGATATTATTAAAGGGCGTGGCTCGTGTGATGCTAAAGGTCAAGTGGCTTATTTATTTGCATTATTCCAAAGATTAATTGCTGAAGGTGAAACTGATAT
>DOWN01000256.1:0-5692 GCA_003519545.1 Bacteroidota bacterium | reverse complement strand
GTTTCTCTTTTTATTGAATTTATAAACAAACTAAACAAATATAGTTTTCCCGTTGATACTCTTCTTGGTGAGACAACCTATAATATTGGTAAATTAAAATCTGAAAATGCACACAATGTATTATCAGAAAATCTTACTTTTAATATTTTTTTCAGGACAACATTTGCTTCATTTGATTTGATAGAAAAATGTTTGTTAGAAATAAAAAATGAATACATAAATTATGAGAAATTATATTTTGACGATCCGATAAAATTTTTTACTGTTGATGGATTTGATTCAATGACCGTGGCATACGGCACAGATGCACCATCATTTACTAATATAAAAAACAAAATACTTTACGGACCGGGTAGTATTCATACTGCACACACTGATAACGAACATATAGTTATTTCAGATATATATAAAGCAATTGAAGATGCTTATAAAATTTACATAAAAATTAAATATCATATTTAAATTTTATTAATTATTTAGTATTTTTGTAAGATGAATGATTTAAAAACAACTAAGATATTCATTAAAAACTCCTCTAAGAAGCAGGGCTAACCTGCATCACATCTACATATCACCCAAAAGATTTAACTAAAATTTATTTAAAAATTAAATGAAAATTAAAGCAGGAATTCTTGGTTGCACAGGTGCAGTCGGACAAAAATTTATAACATTATTACAAAATCATCCGATATTCGAAATTAGCGAACTCGCAGCATCAGAAAAATCAGCAGGAAAAAAATATATAGATGCGGTTAACTGGACTGAATCATCGCCAATACCTGATAAGATAAAAAATAAAATTGTTAAAAAATGTAATCCTGATTTAAATTGTAAAATTGTATTTTCAGGATTGGATTCATCTGTAGCAGGTAAAATAGAAGATAACTTTGCCAATGCAGGTTATTATGTTATCAGTAATTCAAGAAACCATAGAATGGATGAAGATGTCCCTTTACTAATACCTGAAATAAATTCAGGACATATTTCTCTTTTAAGAATTCAAATGAAAAGAAGAAAATCAGGCGGTTTTATTGTAACAAATCCTAATTGCTCAACAGTAGTTTTATGTTTAAGTTTATTGCCATTTTTAAAATCAAATAAGATTGAAAAAATTATAGTCTCCACTATGCAGGCAATTTCAGGGGCAGGTTATCCCGGTGTTCCGTCTCTTGATATTCTTGGAAATGTTATTCCGCACATTAAAGATGAAGAAGAAAAAATTCAATCCGAACCATTAAAAATTTTCGGAGAAAATAAAAATAATAAAATTATTTTTTCAAATTTTAAAATCTCCGCAATGTGTAATAGAGTGCCTGTTATTGACGGGCATACTCTTTCGGTTTCGGTAAAATTAAAAAATAAAACCTCCATTGATAAAATTATTTCTAATATTGATTCGATAAAATCCGAAAAATTAAATTCTTCACCCGAAAAATTGATTTATTATTTTTCAAATCCTTCAAGACCTCAACCTGCTCGTGATGTTAACTTAGGAAACGGAATGTCAGTCTCAATAGGTAATCTGAGAAAATGTAATATTTTAGATTATAAATATACAGCATTAGGACATAATACAATCAGAGGTGCAGCAGGTTTAGCAATTCTGAATGCCGAATTTTTATTAAAGAAAGGATTAATAAAAAAATGATAGTAATGAAATTTGGCGGTACATCTGTGAAAGATGCTGACGCTATCAAAAGAGTTATAAATATTATTAAATCCAGAATTGATTCAAAACCTGTTGTAGTTTCATCAGCCACTGCCGGAACAACAGATAAACTGATTAATATTGGTAATGATTCTAAAAGTGGGAATTATGAAAAGGCAATAAAGTCTATCATTGAAGTCAAAGAGAGACACCTGAATATTATAAATTCGTTAATTAAATCAGATAAACATATTTCTAAAGCAATTAAAAAACTGAATGAACAAATTGCAGAGTTATCAGAGATTGTAAAAGGGATTTATCTGTTAAAAGAATTATCAGGAAGAACACTTGCTAAGATTTCATCATTCGGAGAACTAATATCCACAAACATTTTAACAATAGCACTTATTGATAGAAAAGTAGATACAGTGTTAATAAACGCAAATGATTTTATGATTACTGATGATAATTTTAACAATGCTGAACCTCAATTTAATGAAATAAAAAAAAGACTTAAAAATATTGTATTACCGGAATTGAAAAAAAATAGAGTTGTGGTAACGCAAGGGTTTATGGGTGTATCAGAAACAGGTGATATTACTACGTTCAGCAGAGGAGGTTCTGATTATTCTGCGTCAATAATCGGAGCATGTATGAAATCAAAAGAAATTGAAATCTGGACAGATGTTGACGGGATATTAAGTGCAGACCCAAGAATAGTCAACTCACCAAAAATTTTAAATGAAATATCTTTTAAAGAGGCGGCAGAACTTGCTTTTTTCGGAGCAAAAGTTTTACATCCTTCAACCATAGAGCCGGCAATTAAAAACAATATTCCGGTAAGAATATTAAATTCTCATCGTCCTCAAAAACCCGGTACAATTATAATCAAAAAAACCAATAGCACTAAATATGATGTTAAGTCAATAACATCTAAAAAAAATATTAAGGTCTTAAATATTTATTCTACAAAGATGTTATTCGCTTATGGATTTTTAAAAAAAATATTTGAGATATTTGATAAATATAAAACTTCCGTTGATTTAATAACAACTTCTGAAGTAAATGTTTCTCTTACACTTGAGAATACTAATAATCTTAAATATGTTATTGATGAACTCTCTGAATTTGCTGAAGTCAAACTTGAAGAAAACAAAGCACTGATATGTGTGGTGGGAAATAATTTAAAATTTATGAAAGGAATTGAAAAACGTATATTTAAAGTGGTAGGTGATTTTAAAATTTCAATGATTTCTCAAGGTGCTTCATTAATAAATATTTCATTTGTGATTGAAAATGACGATTTGGAAAAGGTAATTAAACTTTTACATAAGGAGTTTTTTGAATGAATAAAATTACTTTGATTGGTTATGGAAAAATGGGGAAGGAGATTGAAAGAATAAGTCAATCAAAAGAATTTTCCGGAGAATTGATTATCGAAAAAATTATTAAGAGTTCAGATTCATTAATTGATTGCAATGGCGAAACCTGTATTGATTTCACAACACCCGATGCATTTGTAAAAAATTACAAAACACTATCAAAAAATTTTAAAAACATAGTTATCGGTACAACAGGATGGGAAAATCAAAAAAAAGAAATTCTAAAATATTTTCAAGAAAATAAAAATAATGTAATATATGGAAGTAATTTTTCCATTGGAGTAAATATTTTCTTTTTAATTAATGAATTCGCTTCAAAATGTTTTAAAGACTTTAATGAATATTCAGTTTACATATCTGAAAAACATCACAAAGAAAAAAAAGATAAACCTTCGGGAACGGCACTTTCAATTAAAGAGATAATATCCGGATTTAAAAAAGTAGATGATATAAATTCTATTAGAAGCGGAAAAATTAAAGGGATACACGAAGTTGAATTTGTCAGCGAATTTGACAGTATTAAATTAGAGCATATTGCGTTTTCACGTGAAGGGTTTGCCGCAGGTTCTCTTTTAGCGGCTAAAATAATAAACTCTTTAAATGGTGTTTTTGAATTCAGAGAATTGATAAAAAATAAAATTTTACATAATGATTAAAAAATTAACGGGTGTAGGAACTGCACTAATCACACCATTCAAAAAAGATTTTTCACTCGATGAAATTGCTTTCAGAAAACTTGTTAAAAGACAAATCGAAAATGGAACGAATTACCTCGTTCCTTTAGGCACAACAGGTGAGACTCCATGTTTGGAAAAAAATGAAAAATTAAAGATACTTGAAATATCTACTGAAGAATCAGTTAATAAAATTCCTGTTATTGCAGGTGTTGGTTCTAATAATACAAAACAAGTTATTGAAAATATTAAAGAGTTTGAAAAATTCAATCTTGAAGGGTATTTAGTGGTAACTCCATATTATAACAAACCTACTCAAGAAGGATTATACCAACATTTTAAGATAATTTCTGAAAATACAGATAAACAAATTATTCTCTACAATGTCCCTTCCAGGACTTCTATAAATATGACAGCGGAGACTACGCTCAAACTTGCTGAAATAAAAAATATTACTGCAATAAAAGAAGCGTCTTCTAATCAGTCACAGATAAGTCAGATTATAAAATACGCACCTGATAATTTCAGCGTTATATCCGGAAATGATGATGAAACATTATCAATAATGACAATGGGAGGAATTGGAGTTGTTAGTGTTGCTTCAAATGTTGCTCCTAAAGAAATGTCTGAGTTTTGTAATTTAATTAATTCAGATATACATTCAGCCGTAAAAGAACATCACAGACTTTTCAGTTTATTTAAAAATTGT
The DNA here is from genome assembly GCA_003519545.1 of Bacteroidota bacterium. Lineage (GTDB taxonomy): Bacteria > Bacteroidota > Ignavibacteria > Tepidaquicellales > Tepidaquicellaceae > UBA9002. The sequence continues at coordinate 1,279 of DOWN01000256.1, read as the reverse complement.
TTTGTAGAATCAAATCCAATTCCAGCAAAAGCAGCAATGTTTTCTTTAGGTCTGATTGAAAATGTATTGAGGTTGCCATTAACAACTTCAACAAATTCAACATTAGAGATAATGAAAAATACATTGAAAGAATTAAAAATAAATTACTAAATGGAAAAAGTTAAAAAATTATTTGAAAAAATTATAAATGGAAATCCCAACAGGGAAGAAATAAAAAATTATATTGGTATATTTTTAGATGCTTTAGAAAAAGGAGAAATCAGATCGGCAGAAAAAGTTAATAATGAATGGGTAGTCAATTTTTTTGTAAAGGAATCAATTCTTTTGGGTTTTAAATATGGTAAATTGAAACTGATTAAAGGCGGATATACAAATTTTATGGATAAAGAATTTTATCCTTTACAGAATAAATCTCTGAAATCCTCCGTGAGAATGTTACCCGGTGGTTCTGCTATAAGACGTGGTTCTTATGTTGCAGATGGCACTGTTATCATTCCTCCTTCTTATGTGAATATTGGAGCATTTGTTGATACAGGTTGTATGCTTGATTCACATTCACTTGTCGGTTCTTGTGCTCAAATAGGAAAAAATGTTCATCTTTCCGCTGCTTCTCAGATAGGTGGTGTTTTAGAACCAATCGGTGCTTTGCCTGTTATAATTGAAGATAATGTTTTCATTGGCGGGAATTGCGGAATATATGAAGGAACAATTGTGAGAGAAAAAGCCGTCATAGGAACGGGAGTAATTATAAATGCATCAACACCTGTTTTTGATAATACCACAGGAAAATTTTTAGAAAAAAATAAAAATAACACAAATGAAATTCCCGCCGGTGCAGTTGTTGTTTCAGGAAGCAGATTGTTGTCTTCTAAATCCGGCAGGGAAAACGGTATAAGTATTTATTGTCCGGTAATAATAAAATACAGAGATGAAAAGACAGGAACGTCAATAAATTTAGAGGAACTGTTAAGATGATAAAGGAATTTCCATATAAAGAAAATTATTTTTTTAAATCTAATAATTTAAAAAAAATTAATGATTTTGTAATTGATAATTATAAAAAACCATTATTTCTTTATTCATTAAAAGTTATTAAAGAAAGATACAGACTTTTAAGAAATTCATTCCCCATAAAAATAAAAATTTATTACGCACAAAAAAGTAATCCGTCAAAAAAAATATTAACAACTTTAGCATCTCTTAAATCGGGATGTGATACTGCTTCAATTGGTGAAATTAAAAATGCTTTAAAGGCAGGTTTTAAACCAAAGGATATTAT
>DOWN01000193.1 GCA_003519545.1 Bacteroidota bacterium | reverse complement strand
CATATGCATAGTTCTTTAATGTGCAAAAAATTTTAAAAACATAATTCAATCGTTTTTGAATTGAGGTCTCTATATTTCCAGGTAATTCAAGTGAGAGTTGCAATTAAAGTTTTTATTTAATTTAATATAATAAGTATAAAATTTAAATGAATTTTCAATTTTAAATTCCGGCTTGGCGACGCATAGTTTCTTCGAGGGAGATAAACGTTTCTGTTCGCTGAATACCTTTCACTGATTGGATTTTTTCATTCAAAACTTCTCTGAGATTTTGTGTGTTTTTACAAAGCAGTTTTGCAAACATTGAATAAATACCGGTTGTATAATGTAATTCCACCACTTCAGGAAACTTTGATAACTCTTTTGCGACAGAATGATACAATGAACCTTTTTCCAGATATACTCCAATGAACGCACAGATGTCATATCCCATTTTTGTAGGGTCAATGATTAACTGTGAACCTTTAACAACTCCCATCTCTTTTAATTTTTTAAGTCTGACGTGAATTGTTCCGCCTGAAACAATCAACTTTTTTGCAATTTCAGTATAAGGTATGGTAGCATCTTGCATAAGCAAAGAAATTATGTCTAAATCAAGTTTGTCAATTTGATAATTTAACTCTTTATTTTTCATAGATTTTTATTAATTTTGCAATAAATATTATATTTTATTAACAATATAATAAAAATTTCTGTAGATTAATATTACATTTGCAATGAATCGTTATTTTCTTTAATTTTGTATTAACTTAATTGATTAAGTTAATCGTTCTTAAAAATACTGTAGGGTGGTGAAAAAGGCAGACATACCCTCCGGTCTCGAGGGTGGGGAGTTCGGGAGAAATTCTGAATTTTGCTGAGATTAATAATCTCATATTTGCAGGGCTAACCGCCCCATGAAGGTTCGAATCCTTCCCCTACAGCTGAGGTTTGAGGTTCCATATTAAGTGCATTAACAGAAAGAGCCGCTTTGTGAGAGGAGCGGCTTTTTTATGGGAATAATTTTTACCTTAAATAATTATAGTATATGATTTAATTTGCAATTTAAAATTAAACCAAAATACTATGTCAATTAATCAATCATTCTTAGGTGAGTTTAATCATGAGGCAGACTCTACGAGAAGATTACTCGAAAGAGTTCCTATGGATAAATGGAACTGGAAACCTCATGAAAAATCAATGTCGTTAGGTAAACTTGCATTTCACGTTGCAGAAATATCCGAATGGGTTTCTGATACTTTGGATCGAGATGAATACGATTTTGTAAAAACACCTTACATACCAAAAGAAGAAGGTACAACTGAAGACCTTTTGAAATTTTATGACGAAAGTGTTAAAAATGCAAAAACTTCAATTCAAAATTCATCAGATGAAAATTTTATGAAAACGTGGACATTTAGAAACGGGGAAACTATTTATTTTGCAATGCCTAAAATTCAGGCATTAAGAGGATTTTGTTTTAACCATCTTTATCATCACAGAGGTCAATTAACTGTTTATCTTAGATTATTAAATATACCTCTTCCATCTATATATGGACCATCCGCTGATGAAAACAATTAATAATCTATTTTATTGATTCAAAGATTCAATTGCTTTCTTAATATTTTTATTATCCGGATCTAAATTTAAAGCCATCTCATAATATTTTTTTGCTTCAGATTTATTTCCGGATATTAAATAAGCTTCAGCCAAACTATCATAACAATTAGCAACACCGGGGAAATATTCTACATTTAATTTAAAAATTGCAATTGCTTCTTCATTCAACCCGTTGTTTAAAAACTGATAACCTGCGTTGTTCAATAATCCATCCCAATCTAAATTAAAATTTCCTTCATTAACAATATTTTTAATATTACTTACAAAATAATCTTTCCCTCTTTCATTTAATTTGTCATATAAATATCTTCCAATTGGTTTCACAGGTAAATCCGGCTCTTTACCTCTTAATATCTGGACAATACCTTTTTCAATTCTTTCTGCAGCATTATCTAAATTCGTAAAAATAAAACCTGTATAACCTTCAGCCGGAGATATGAAATATAATGCATTAAAACCGGGTGAACCACCTGCTAAAAAAGTGCTGAAGTTTGGATTTTTAATTAACTCAGCAAACGATTTATCTTTGCCTTCATTCAGTTCAGTTAGAAGTAATAATTTGTTTTCATCCTTCAGTAATTTGTTATCATTAAATAATGAATAATTAAATTTTATCATATCATTAACAGTAACATAAACACCTCCGGCAGGATTCGATCCGATAAGCATATTATCAACCGGTCTTAAATTCCCTTTTATATCCTGCATATATCCGGTCGCTTTTAAATTTATTTTCTCATCAGGAAAACCATAAAAATAATTTTCCATTTTAAGATTATCAAAAATAATTTCCGTAAGATAATCTTTATATTTTTTACCTGTAACTTTTTCTATGATTCCTCCTAATAAGCAATACCCTGAATTTGAATATTTTTTCCCTGTACCAGGTTTAAACTCAAGTTCCTCATGGGAAATAATTTCTATTATATCATCTAAAGATTTAATTTTAGATTTATTTTCTATAAGATCTCTATTTATAAAATCACCTAATCCGGATGTATGGGTTATCAAATGTCTGATTGTGATATCTTTAAATTTGTCCTGTTTGAATAAATCTAAATAATCAGATAACTTATCATCTAATTTTAATTTACCTTCTTCATAAAGTTTTAAGATTAAAGTTAAAGTAAATGTCTTTCCAATTGAAGCAATATTATATTTAGTGTCAGATGAATTTAGTTCACCGGAATTGACATTGCTATATCCGTAAGATTTTTCAAAGACAGGTTTAAAATCTTTTAGAATTAAGACTGTACCCGAAAATAATTTCTCTTTGTAACACTCATCAAGATATTTTTCCAGATTTTTATTTATGTCAGCAGCAAAAGTTATGAGGGGAAATAATAAAATTAACAATAAAATTTTCATTTTTATTTTTTTAATCTTCTTTTGAAATTTCTACTTTAAAAACATCTTTTCCATTTTCATCTTTTTCTTTTATAATTTTTATATCATCATCTTTCAAGTCAGGGTTTTCCTGTTTTACTTTTTCTCTCATTTCCTCTTCGGTTTTTATTGTTTCAGTGTTTAAATCACCCGATTTTAATTGTCTTATTTTCATAACATCCATAGTTTTATCATCACCGAGTTTAATTTCAAAATTATCCTCCGCACCTAAATTTTCCAGTATTAATCTTCTTTTCCCCGAATCATCAACAACTTTAACACTAGTGTTAACCATTCCGGCTTGTTTTAAATTATTATTAATTTCCTGTGTTAAAGATTCATTTGATTTATTTGAAGGATCAATATTAAGATTCAAAAAATTCTTTAAAGCATAAGCATATACCGGTTGAGAATGTGACTCGGTTAATGCGGTCAGATTCAGATTTTCAACTCCTGAAATCAAACCGATTTTATTCTGAATTATTCTTGCATCCTGTTCGTTAGTGTTTTGCAACATAAGATAAAATTCCGCAGTATGTTCAGGGTTTTCTTTTGATTTATTAATTTTTAATGAGTAAGTGTTGTTCAAAATTAATTTTTCAATTTCTTTTGAAATCATCTGAACATTTTCCTTGCCGGAATTAAAAGTCACCAAATATCCGAGTGTATTTACTGAATTAACCGGATAGTTGCACGCCGCAACGAACAATGCTATCATTACAACTATTGCTAATTTCAATTTATTGAGGAGAAATAAATTTTTTATTTTATCTGTGAGTTTCATTTGTTCTGAATTTTGAGATTTTTCCAAAATAAAATATTTTGTTTTATTGAATGTCTTATCATAGTTTTCATTTCTAACTTCATCAAAATATTTTTTTAAATTTTTGTCATCCATTTGTTCTTTGTAATATTTTGATTGTTTCATCTTCCAATGTCTCCCTGTTGTTGCTGTTATAATCAGTTTTATTTTTAATTATAAAATGTAGAAGTTTTTTTCTGCTACTGCTTAATCTTGATTTAACTGAAGATAAACTTTTTTCATTTTGAATATCTTTAATTTCTTCAATAGAAAATCCGCCCAGTTCAAAAAGCAAAATTGATTCTTTTTCTTTTTTTGACAGTTTGTTCAAAGCCGTTATTAACAAATTTTTTTTATCAATATCTTCAATAGTATCCTGAGTATATTCAAGATTAAGAGTTTCCGGAGAATCTTCAATTGATATAAATTTTCTCCAAAAATTTTTTCTGTAAAAATTTTTAGATTCTCTTAAAATAATTGTAAACATCCATGATTTGAATTTCGATTTATCAATCAAAGTATTAAATTTTTCACAGGCAATTAGCATTGACTGCTGAAAAACATCCTCATAGTTAAATTTATTCAAATCTTTTGTCAGATATTTACAAAACCTGATACAATCAGAATAAACAGGTTTTAAATATTCAAAAAATTCATTTGAATCAGTTATCATTAATATAAATGTAAGCTTACAATTCCGGAAATATATCTATTAGACGTAAATGGGGGGTAAAAAGTCGCAAAAATATAATAAAAAAAAACAGGGCATATAGCCCTGTTTTTGATAATTTTAAAAAATTAAAACTAATAATATTAGTCCATTGTAACTTTAACCATTTTCACTTCAGTTACAGGTCTGTCTCCGGGACCGGTTTTTGTTTTACCGATTTTTTCAACAACTGACATACCTTCAATAACTTCACCAAAAATTGCATGTTTACCGTCAAGCCATGGAGTTGCATCCAGAGTGATAAAGAACTGTGATGAACCTGTATTTGGACCGGCATTAGCCATTGATAAAATTCCTTTTCTGTCATGTTTCAAACCGGGACCAAATTCATCTTTAATAGTTGGAGTTTTTCCGTCACCTCTTCCTGTTCCTGTAGGATCTCCGCCTTGAATCATAAAGCCGTCTATCACTCTGTGAAAAATAACACCATCATAAAATCCTTTTTCAACTAATGATTTAAAATTACCCGCTGTGATAGGTGCTTTATCTGTATATAATTTAATTTTTATATCACCCATTGAGGTTTTCATATTCACTATGTCACCGGATGATTTTTTATCTTTGTTTTCTTCCACTTTTGTACCGTCCTTTTTAGCAGTGTCTTGTGTGACAACTGAATCTTTTGTTTGTGTTTGAGTATTTGTTGTTGTGTTTGTTGTCTGAGTATTATTGCTTGTTGAAGTATTGTTG
>DOWN01000023.1 GCA_003519545.1 Bacteroidota bacterium | reverse complement strand
GCTTTATATTGTAAAAATAAGAATTTTAAAATTAAAATAATGAAAATAAAATGAAACCTAGTGAAAATGAATATCCTGTATTTTATAAACCTTACATTGATGAAATTCAAGACGGAGATATAACCGATATTTTAATTACTCAGGGAAAAACTGCTTACAAGTTTTTTAAAGATATTCCAGAATCAATTGGTGATTATAGATATTTGCCTGATAAATGGAGTATCAAAGAAGTTATTGGTCATCTTGCTGATGCCGAGAGAGTTTTCGCTTACAGACTTATGAGAATTTCAAGAGGTGATAAAACAGAACTTGCAGGATTTGATGAAAATTTTTACATCGCAAATGGGAGATATAACGAGATGTCTATGAAAACTTTAATTGACAATATTTTATTTCTCAGAGCATCAACTATAAATCTCGTATCTAATCTAACCGAAGAAGAACTTTCAAGATCAGGCACGGCTAACGGCTCACATATAACAGCAAACGCTCTGGCATATATAATTGCAGGTCATTTGGAACATCATCTGAATGTTATAAACGAAAGATATTTAAGTTCATAATTTTTAAATGATAAATTCAAAAGTTATATCAATCCTCCGATCACTGAAAAATGAAAACATAAATGACTTAAAACATTTTGTATATACTTACCGTCATAAAAGAAAAATTGTTATTCCTCTTTTTGAACTTCTAATAAAATATTATCCTGAATTTTCAGATGATAATCTCACACCGGAAAAAATTTTCAAAAAATTATATCCCGATAAAAAAACGGATTTAAATCTTTTACGCGTAATTCTTAATGATCTCGGAAATGTTTTGGATGAGTTTCTTGTAAATGAATTTCTCAAAGAAAATGAAATTGAAACGGAAATTATAAAACTTGATAAATACCGCACACATAAACTTACCGGGTTATTTAAAAAACAGTTAAACCAAATTGAAAAAAAACTTAAAGATTCAGGATTACCATATGACGATGTTTTAAACTTTGAATTAAAAATNNATTTTTGTTTTCCGGAGTAATGAGTGTTTACAGCAATTTGAAATTTCAAAATATTATAATGTTAAATCAAAAGAAGAATATATCATAAGCCATAAAAAATCTTTTGATATAAAATCATTTATTGAAGATATATTTAAATCACCTTCAGAAAAAGATAAAGTTTTAATTTTACATTATTATCTTTCTGCGGCACAGAAAAACCCTAAAAGTAAAAAAGCAGAAGAATTGTTTTATAAACTTTTCAATGAATACAAATCAAACTTATCTAAAAACGATCTAAAAAAACTTTTTCTTGGAATTCATTTAATGATAACCATTAAATTTGATTGCGGATATTACAGGTCAGGCAATTATTATTTTGAATTTTATAAATCAATGATTGAAAACGGAATACTTAGTTTTGACGATTCAGGTTATCTCGATGCCGTTGTTTGCAGAAACATAGTGATAAAATATCTTGAATATAAAGAATGGGTTTCAGAATTTATCGTCGAGTATATCCCAAAACTCAAACCTGAAAACATTGAAAGTTTTACCCACTTTTGCAAAGCATTCACATATCTAATTGACGGTGATTTTGAAAAATCCTTAACTCATTTACAAAAAATTGAATCAAATATACAGGTTATAAAAGCAGATGTAAAACTTTTTTATCTGATGAACTATTACGAATTGAATTATTATGAAAATGCTTTAAGTTTAATTGACAGTTTTAAACATTACAGTTCAAGCGATAAACATCTGAAAGATTTTCATACAAAGTTGTATAAAAGTTTTATGAAAATATATTTGAAATTATTCAGAATTAAATTGAGTAATAAAAACAGTGAATTTGAATTAAAAAAAATTATCGGAGAGTTAAACAAAGATTACAATTTTTCGCACAGAAACTGGCTTCTGATGAAAGCAAACGAATTATTAACCAAAGTGGCTTAATTCAAGCCCCTTTACTTTATTATACACTCAACAACATTTATCAATTCGATTTATTTCATCAGAATCATTTTCTTTGAATCAATTAATTTACCATCTATATATAAAGAATAGAAATATACACCGCTTGAGTATTGATTTGCATTCCATTCAATTTTATAGTCTCCTTGTGATAATTTTTTATTTACTAATGTTTCCACTTTTTTCCCAGATATATCATAAATATTTAAAATTACATTTTCAGATTTTTTTAAATTAAAGTTAATATTGGTTTTAGGATTAAACGGATTTGGAAAATTCTGAGATAAATTGTAATTAGAAATTACATCATTGGAAATATTATGTATTGAGTTAATTTGAGAATATTTAAGAACCGTAATATCAAATTCTCGGTTTGGAAAATTTCCTCTTCCTTCTAAACTAACGCCTCCCAAAATAACATTCTGATATTCATCAATGCAAATTCTATTTCCCAATGAATATTTTAAACTGTCATTATAATATTTAATTACCCATTTCTGATTTCCATTTATATCATATTTAACAGCAGCAAAATGAACTTCAGTTCTTGTTGGAATACCATAAATAACTTCTGCCTCACTTCCGATAACATAAACATTGTTAAACTTATCAAGATAAATTTGATCTGGAATATCATCAAATCTTGAACCATAGGTATTATTCCATTTTAAAACACCGGTTGAATCAAATTTAATGGTGAAAAAATCTGTTGAAGATACACCAAGGTTTGTTTCATAACCTGTCAAATAACAATTTCCTAAACTATCAGTTATCATATCCCTTACTGTGCATAATGAATTGGCATTAGAATACTCACCTGTCCAAATTAATTCACCAGAAGATGAATATTTTAATAGATAGGCAGTATTACCGTTTGAAAATTGAAAAGTTGCACCAACATATATATTGTTATCTTTATCACAACCTAAAGCTATACCATCAGCACTATTCCATATTAATGGCTTATAATAAAAATTATTCCAGATAACTTCTCCCGTTTTTCCATTTAATTTTACTGTCCTTGCACTATTATTTGGATGTAACAATAAATCATTAGATACACCGGTTACTATAACATTATTTTCTTTATCTAATATTATGTCACCAATTTGTCCATAATATTGAGAACCATAAATTCTCTGTACCCATACTGTATCTCCTTTTGTATTATATTTTACTATTGAATAATGTTTTGTATTAAATAATCCCGCAGAATGACCTACCCCAAGATAACAATTCCCTACGCTGTCTAAAACCATGCCTCCAATGCTGTTAAATCCAATTCCGTCATCAAATCTTCTTAACCAAGTTAAATTCCCATTTAGATCATATTTTAATGTTTCAACTCCATAATCATCTCCAGATATAAATATAAAACCATTTTGGTCATATCTTAAAAATTTTGGTTCACTGATTAAGCCTAATCCAGCAGAGTACTCTCTTTCCCAAATTAAAGATCCTGTTGGTGAAATTTTTCTTAAAACATATCCTTCTGCCTGATATGCAATATAAACATTCCCTGAATCACCGATGCACATATCTGCTAAATAATTACTTGCAGTTCCATTGTGAAATATTGATTTCCACTGTAACGTTGGTTGAGAGAAAATATCATCTATGCCTGAAAATATGAAAAGGATAAATAAAGTATTTAAAATAATTTTTTTCATCGGGATTAATTTTTAGTATGCGGTCTTTTAATCGGTATATCTTTCAGCGTATTATAAGGACTCTCGTATTATTAAGAACATATTAGTATGTTAACTTAGAATATTATAATTTAATAATCAAGATTTATTTTT
>DOWN01000240.1:326-11135 GCA_003519545.1 Bacteroidota bacterium | reverse complement strand
GTATAAAAATTTATCTATTTGTAATTTGATTATTAAAATTACATTTGAAAAAATTTTTAAATTTAATTTGTCTATTTTATTAGTTTGTTCCCTTTTGTTTATTCATCCCTTTTTTAGGAACTTTAAAATCTTACTTTTTATTACTATTTTGATTAATTATAACAAAAATAATTCTTAAAGGAGCTCTAAAATGACACAAGCCGAAATTCAGGACAAAGTAAAACAGGCTATCATTGATAAATTAAATGTTGAAGAATCAAAAATTACTCCCGAAGCATCTTTCATTAATGATCTCGGAGCAGATTCACTCGATACTGTTGAATTAGTTATGAAATTTGAAGAAGAATTTGATATTAAAATTCCGGATGAAGATGCTGAAAAAATTCAAACTGTAGGTGCTGCCGTCAGCTACATTGAAGATAAACTAAAAGGTTAATTTAAATGCGGAAAAGAGTTGTCGTTACAGGTATTGGTGTCGTTAGTCCAATTGGTTTATCAGTTGATGAATTCTGGACTAACCTGATTAATGGTGTTAGTGGTGTTGATTTTATTTCTTACTTTGATACTACCAATTTCGCCACCAAATTTGCTGCTGAACTGAAAAAGTTTGACCCGGTTAATTTTATGGATAAAAAACTTTCTCAAAGAGTTGATCCTTTCACTCAATATGCTCTCGCTGCAAGTAAAATGGCTATGGCTGATTCCGGTCTTAATCTTGAAAAAATTGACAGAGACAGAGCAGGCGTTGTTTATGGGTCAGGTATCGGGGGTATGTGGACATACGACAAACAACAAAACAATCTTTTCGCAAGAGGCGGAGTGCCTGATAGAATAAGTCCATTTTTTATTCCTATGTTAATTGCCGACATTGCTGCCGGAAGAATCTCAATGGAATATGGTCTTAAAGGTCCTAACTATGCTACTATTTCTGCATGCACTACTTCCGCTCATTCCATTATTGATTCTGTTATGATTATGCAAAGAGGTGATGCCGATATTATGGTTACAGGCGGTTCTGAAGCAGTCATTTGCCCTATGGGTGTTGGCGGATTCAATGCTATGAAAGCACTCTCTACGAGAAATGATGATCCTAAAAAAGCATCAAGACCTTTCGATAAAACAAGAGACGGATTTGTAATGGGAGAAGGAGGTGCTACTCTCGTGCTTGAAACTATGGAACACGCTCTGAACAGAGGTGCAAAAATTTATGCTGAAATTACCGGTATCGGTATGACTGCCGATGCTCATCATATTACTGAACCTGCTCCGGGTGGATCAGGTGTCGCTAAGGCAATGCAAATTGCAATAAAAGACTCAGGTATTACTCCAAATGATATTGATGTTATAAATGCTCACGGAACATCTACTTATTATAACGATAAAAACGAAACCGAAGCAATCAAAACTGTCTTTGGTGAAAGGGCTTACGATATTCCCGTTCATTCTGTTAAATCTATGATTGGTCATTTGTTAGGTGCTGCAGGGGCTATTGAAGCCATTGCTGCTCTTCTGACTATTAGAGACGGTATTATACCTCCTACCATAAATTATCAGGAAAAAGATCCCGAGTGTGATTTGTTTTATGTCCCTAATACCAATATTAAAAAAGAGGTAAAAACTGTTATCTCTGACAATTCAGGTTTCGGCGGGCATAACACTGCAATCGTTTTTAAAAAATTTGAAGAATAATCTGCTTTCCTGAAATTATCAAATGTTCAAAATACTTAAAAATTTTGTAAGAAACTTTCCTTTTCTCAAGAAGAAAAAATCTGATCCTGAAGAAATAGAAGTTCTTCCCTCTCGTCTTATCAGAAAAATTGATTTTGAAAAATTTCAAAATGCAATACACTATAAAATTATAAATCCTGAATATTTTGTAACAGCACTTACTCACAGATCTTATATAAAGATAAGAAAAGAAACTCTCAAACCCGGACTTGTATCAAATGAAAGACTTGAATTTCTCGGTGATGCAGTTTTAGATCTTGTAGTTGCTGAATATCTTTATAAAAATTTTCCTCTTAATGAAGAAGGTGATCTAACAAAATTCCGTTCAATTCTTGTGAATAAAAGATTTCTCGCAGAACGTGCAAAAGTTCTCAAACTCCAGGAATTTATTCTCGCTTCATATACGGCTTTAAAATCAATTGAAGAAGGTTATGATGCGATTCTTGCAGATGCTTATGAATCTTTAATCGGTGCTATATTTCTTGATTCAGGATATACCGCAGCAAAGGAATTTATCAATGAAGAAATATTTGTTAAACTTGATATAAAATGGCTTGATCAGTTCGATGAGAATCATAAGAGTAAATTTCTTGAATATGCTCAGGCAAATACAGACTTTATACCTGAATATAAAGTTATTGAACAGGAAGGTCCTGAACATAATAAACTTTTCACAGTTGAAGTTTATCTGAATAACCGCAGTCTCGGAATCGGAAAAGGTAAATCTAAAAAACAGGCAGAGCAGGAAGCGGCTAAAAATGCTTTGCAAAACCTTGATGTAATTGAAGGAATGGGTTTGAAAAAAAATTCTAAAAAACAGATTAATTGAATTTAAGTCTTGATTTTTATTTACAAGAATTATAATTTTGTATCAGAAATTAAAGAAAGGATATTAAATAATATACTTGAGACTTTTTTAAAAACGTTAAAACTTTTAAATTGATTAACTAAAACAGAAACCATTTATAAGAGTTCTAAAATGAACTTTAATAAATGGTTTTTCATTTAAGAAGGAAACTATAGTATATTATTACTGATTAAATCAAAACCATGAAAAAATACATCATCAGTTCATTAGTTTTAACATTCGTAACTTTAAATTCTTTATTTGCAAACAATACTCCTGCAAATAACAGATTTAACATTATTGCTTCAAATAATTCCTATATTGAATTCGAAATTTATCCCGAATATTCAAATGGAGTTATAGTTGCAAATTCTCACAGTTATACCAAAAACTTTGGTAAACCTGACGTGAATTATTTGTCTTATCCTGTTTTCTTACCTACTGATAAGAATAACAGAATTGATGTGCTAGATGCAAAATATACGGATGAGTCTAATATTGAAATTAGACCTGTCCCAACCCCAAAAAGAGTTAAGGGTAAAAAAGAATGGACTCTTGAATACATCAAAGATGAAAATTCTTATAATACTAATTCTTTTTATCCTTCCAGTCTTTCCGAATTTGTTTATAGCGGGGAATTAAGAAATAAATATTATGGTCACGCTTTAATAAATCCGGTTCAGTATAATCCTGTAACAAAAACTGCAAGAAAATATTCTTACATAAGAGTAAGAGTTTCATTCGGTGGCAATCCTTTAACTTCTAACAGGAATCTGTCTTATGAAGAAGCGGGATTCCTTTATTACGCAGCAATAAATTCAGATAATGCTCTGAACTGGAGTACTGTCAATGCTCTTAAACAGAGAGATAACGGAATTCAAAACAGTATTTTTACTTCAGGTGATTTTTATAAAATAGAAATTAAACAATCAGGAATTTATAAACTTGACAGAGCGGCTTTGCAAAGTGCAGGTTTGCCTGTGGGTAATCTTGATCCGAAAACTATTAAAATTTACGGAAATAACGGTGCACCACTTCCTTATGAAAACGATGCGAATTATCCTGTTGATCCTGAAGAAGTAGCAATTTATGTTGAAGGTGAAAGTGACGGGCAATTTAATGATAATGACTTTGTATTATTCTACGGTAAGTCTCCGGCTGACTGGAAATATGATGTTTTAAATAAAAGATGGAATCATTATCTGAATCCTTATTCAGTTTCTAATTTTTATTTTATAACTTTTGGCGGAGTTAACGGAAAAAGAATGCCGGTGCAGAATTCCAATAATAACCCCGGAGCAACTATAGTAACAGAGTTTGAAGATAGAATTTTTGAAAATCCGGAAGTTAATAATCTCGGAGCAACCGGTACTGTGTGGGTGAGCCAGAGGATTGATAACAGAGACGGATTGAATTTTTCAAAAGAACTAAAAGGATACGTTCAGGGTTCAAATTTACAACTCCGTTCATTATTCGGAAATGGTTCTTCAAGTTCAGCAATTTTTGAAGTTAAAGATCAAAATTCTAACTTCTTACAATCAGTAGGAATTTCAGGTATTTTCGATGAGTTTTCACATATAATATATTATAATCTTCCTACAGGATTAATTGCAAATTATTCACTTAACGGAACAAATGTTTCAAGATTTAGCATAACATTGCCTTCGCAATTTAATTCAAACACAGTATTCGGTTATATGGATTATTTTGAAATCCATTATAAAAGAAGTCTCGGCAGTGTTGAAAATAATAATTTAAGATTCACAACATTTGATTCTTCAGGAACTTTTGAATACAGATTATCAGGTTTTTCAAATAGTCCGGTTAGATTTTTTAATATAACTAAACATGCTGATGTATCAGTAATGAATTCAATTTCCGGAACATCAAATATGCAGGTAATGCTTTCTCCGGGAGAGCCACAGGAGTTTATAGCAATCGGAGGAAACAATTATAATTCACCTGTTTCGATTTCAAATAAAATTGCAAATCAAAATATTAAAGGTATTACAGGCGGAGCGTCTTTTTTAATAATTTCACCTGCTGAATTTTTATCTGCTGCTAATCAACTGAAAGCACACAGAGAAAGACCGGGACCGGGATATATTAAAACAGAAGTAGTTGACGTAAATAAAATTTATAACGAGTTTTCAAGTGGTGTTCCTGATCCTATCGCCATAAAAAAATTCTTCAGATATGCATATGATAACTGGAATTTAAAACCTGTCTATGCTTTATTTTATGGTGACGGTTCTTATGATTATAAAAATATTTATAATCTTAATGTTAAAAATTTCCTTCCACCGATTGAACTTGATACATATGATCAAAATGAAATTTATTCATATCCGAGTGATGACTTTTTTGTTGAGTTAACAGAAAGTTCACCGAGACCTGTAGCGGGAATTCCTGATATGGCTGTAGGCAGGATAAATGTTAATTCCCTTTCTGAAGCGAATGCTGTATTTGAAAAAATAGTAGGTTATGAAAACCCGTCTAATAATGGACTTTGGAAAAAGAAAATTATGTATGTTGCCGATGACGGATGGACAACTACATATACGCAAGGTGAAGAAGGTGCTTTACATACTGCTCAGTGTGAAACAATCGCTGAACAATGCACTTCTCCTGATTTTGAAAAAGAGAAAATATATCTTGTAAACTATCCGGCAGTAATAACACCTCAGGGAAGAAGAAAACCCGGTGTTAATGAAGCAATAATTCAGGGCTGGAATGAAGGACGATTAATAATCAATTATGTTGGTCATGGTAGTACTGATCTCTGGGCTCATGAACAGGTTTTTGACAGAGCATCAACAATTCCTCAACTTAATAACGGTTTTTACCTTCCACTGGTAACAATAGCAAGTTGTGATCTTGCAAGATGGGATGATCCTTTTAACATCTCTGCGGGAGAGCAATTGGTTAATAAACCGGCTGGTGGTGGTATTGGAGTTATCGCTGCAACAAGACCGGTATATTCAGGACCTAATGCTGCATTCAATGAGGAACTTTGGAGAAATATGATTTTCAAAAAAGATACGCTGCACTTCCCTATTAGAATTGGTACAGCAATGTTTATAACTAAACAAGTCCCAAGTTTAGTCGGTGATAACACTGCTAAATTTACATTGATTGCAGATCCAACTTTAAGAGTTGCGATTCCGCAGTATTTTACACAAATAGACAGTATTAATTCATCTTCAGGAAATGATACTGCAGTAATTAAGGCACTTCAAAAAGTTACTATTCATGGAAGTATTTTAAATACTGATTCAACTTTCTGGAGTAATTATAACGGTGATGTTTATCTGAAAGTATTTGATGTTGACAGAAATGTAACCGTTTTTGATTTTAACATACCTTTTAATTTCAGACTTGATGGTGGCATTATTTTTAACGGAAGAACACAGGCAGTTAACGGTAAATGGAAAATTGAATTTGTTGTCCCACGTGATATTTCATATAATACAGGTACAGGTAAAATGATTGCATATTTTAATAATGCAAGTTCAGACGGATCAGGATATACAAACAAATTTATTCTCAACGGAATTGATTCAAATGCTGCTGTTGATACAACAGGTCCTGAAATTTCGATATTTATGGGTGACAGGAATTTCCGTTCCGGAGATTATGTAAATCAAAACACAAAAATTATTGCTGACTTCTTTGATGAAAATGGAATGAATTTAACAGGAACAATCGGTCATAAGATTGAAGCGATAATAAATAATAATGAAAATTCTAAAATTGATTTGACTCCGTTTTATAATTCAACATCAGGATATCAGTATGGAAGTCTTGAACATGCAATCAGTAATTTATCTGACGGTAATTATAATCTGAAAATCAGAGCATGGGATACATATAATAATGTTAATGAATCTCAGGTTGATTTCAATGTGATTTCCAATAAAGAACTGAGTATTGAGAATATTTATAATTTCCCGAATCCGATGAAAGAGTTAACAAGTTTTATATTTCAGCATAATGTTGACGTTCCATTAAGCGTAAATATCAAAATTTACACGGTAAGCGGAAGATTAATTAAAGAATTGAATAATGAGAATATTACCGATAAATTCGTAAAAATAGATTGGGATGGTAAAGATGCTGACGGAGATGCTATTGCAAACGGAACATATTTATATCGCCTTGTAGTTAAATCTCAAGACGGTAGTTTGAACTCAAATTCAACCGGAAAATTGGCAGTTTTAAAATAATAATTTTTTATAAATAAACGGAGGATTAATAATTTGTTTTTTAGAATCTTAAAAATGAAAACCTTATGTGCTTTGTTAGTTTTGAGTGCAACTTTTATCACTGATACGAAGGTTTTTTCTCAACAAACTAATGCAGTAACAACAGGTGTTCCTTTCTTATTAATAGGACCTAATTCAAGGTTCGCAGGAATGGGTGAAACAGGAACGGCTATCGCTGATGATGCAACTGCTATGCACTGGAATCCATCAGGTCTTGCTTTTCAACAAACCGGAACTGAAATTAATTTTACTCACTCTCCTTGGCTTGCAGGATTAAATATCGGTGATTTATTCTATGATTATGTAGCCGGTAAAAAATATATCAAAAGTCTTAATGGAACTGTCGGGGCAAGTTTAACTTACCTCAATATTGGTGAAATTATTACGACTGATGAACTTGGAAACAGAACTCCCGGAAGAGATTATAAAGCGTATGAACTTGCATTTGCTGTCGCTTATGCTACAAAGTTAAATCCTGACTGGGGTGTCGGTGTTACCACAAGATTTATTTATTCAAGACTTTCTCCGAATGATTTAACTGTCGGTAGCGAAAGAGGAACAGGAACTGCTTTCTCCACAAGTTTTGATTTATCTGCTTTATGGAGACCAACAACAGGTGCTAATTTTGTAAAAAATAAATTATCACTTGGTATAAACTTATCTAATTTAGGACCAAAAATTTCTTATGTTGATGCAGATCAGGCAGATCCATTACCGACTCAGTTAAGACTTGGTATCGGTTATAAAATATTTGAAGATGTCGGAAATAGTCTTACTTTAACTGCTGATTTCTCAAAATTACTCGTTTACAGAGATACAGCGACAGGTGTTGCAGATAATTTTTATGAAGCAATTTTTAGTTCATGGAAAGGTGATGTCTTGAGATCTATTCAGTCTTCTATCGGTGCAGAATATTGGTATGGAAATCCGAGACTTATTGCTTTAAGAGCAGGTTTCTTCTATGAAGATCCTTCATATGGTAACAGAAAATTTATAACTCTTGGTGCAGGTTTAAGATATAGTCTGTATGGATTTGATTTCAGTTATATCAGTGCACTTGAAGAAAATCATCCGCTTGCAAATACTTTGAGATTTGGCTTGTCGGTTAGTTTCTAAAATAAAATTATAAGTGATTCCGTTATTACGGAATCACTTTTTTATTTATGACCTTTATCTTCCCTTTTTATTTTTCCTGAAAAAAATTTATTAATGAAAAAACTATTATTAATTTTATTAGCGGTTTATTTTATTCCTGCGAATTCATATTCACAATCCGGATTTAAAGATAAAATTTCTTTTTCTCATCCTTTAAAGTTTGGTGCTGAAAATAATTATTCACCTGTCAAAAAAATGTCAGGTTCTGATAGTTTAAAAGTTGTTGCTATTCTCGTTCAGTTTCAGGAAGATAACACAGGCCTTACAAGCGGTAACGGTAGATTTGATTTATCAAATAAATATTTTAACCCATCTACGGGCAGAGATACAGTGATAGATGCTCCTCCCTATGACAGTGCATATTTTAGTGACCACTTAAAATTTTTAAAAAATTATTTTGAAAAATCTTCAAGAGGAAGATTAAATATTTCTTATGATTTATATGGAAATGTGATTACTCTTCCTAAAAAAATGGAAGAATATTCTCCTAGAGACGGAGAGCCACTCAGCAAACTCGGAGGACTTTTCAACGATGCCTGGGCTCGTGCCGATAGTTTTATAAATTTTTCTACTTACGATCCGAATAATACTGTATTTTTTCTTTTTCATGCGGGAGTTGGAAGAGATGTTGAATTAAAATCCATTTTGGGTTTTGATCCTACACCTTTTGATATTCCTTCGGTTTATCTCGGTTTAAAAAACTTAAAAGAATTTTTTGGTCAAACCTATAATGGTTATCAGACTTTAGAAGGATTTTTTATTCAGAATACTGCGATTCTCCCTTCGACTGAACTCAGAGAACTTGATTTAATTTCAGGAAATGTTCTTCTTGAACTTGGAATAAACGGTCTTATGTGTGCTTCAGTCGGAAGTTATCTTGGACTTCCGGATTTATTTAATACATCTACAGGAAAAACTGCAATCGGCAGATTTGGACTTATGGACGGTCAGTCAATTTTCAGTTTTAACGGAATTTTTCCACCTGAACCTTCAGCATGGGAAAAATATTATCTCGGATGGGTGGAACCTATTGTAATATCGAGCGGTGAATTAAACGCTGTGATAAAAACTTCTTCCACAGGGACGTTTAATGATTCTACTATGTATAAAGTGATGATTAACAGCAGTGAGTATTATCTGATTGAGAACAGGAACAGAGATGCGTTAAGACAAGGGCAGACAGTTTATACCAGAAACAGAAATTTTAATGATTCAAATAAATATCTCAAAGATGAAGAGGGCTTTATATATTTTGACATTTCTAAAATTTCAGGAAATATAACGGATGTAACTACACTTGACTGGAGTTTGCCCGGATTAATAAATGATACTGCTGATTTCAGAGGCGGTATATTAATCTGGCATATTGACGAATCAATTATTGAATCAAAATTTGCTTCTAATACAATCAATAACGACATCAATAAAAAAGGTGTTGATCTTGAAGAAGCAAAAGGTGCTCAGACAATTGGTGTAACTTTCAGCACACCATTTGGAGAAGTTACTGGAGACGGTGATTTGAATGATTACTGGTATAATGGAAATCATTTTGTACCGGCAACTGTTTATAAGAATCAATTTACTCCTAACTCAATCCCTTCAACACTCAGTAACTCACTTGCAAACACTAATATTTTCATAACTGATTTTGACAGTATAAAGGCAGTTATGACTTTTAAAATAAGAATCGGTGGAAGCATTAAACCTGTAACAGGTTTTCCAAAACCGGTAGGATTTGATTCTAATGCACATGCGATAAATTTTAATTTTTCTTCTTCTTCGGTTAACAACGAAGATATTTTTGTAAATAACGGTTCGGGTATATTCGGTTTTAATTCTTTGGGAACAGGAATTGGTAATCCTTTGACAGGTATTGTAGATTTAAGCGGTGGAAAATATATACCATTCGGATTTACGCAGAATAATTTACGTTACATAGGTGGACTGAATAATAATTCAATAATTTTTATAGATAACAATTTATTAAAAACAACTTCTGTATGGAATGATGGAAATGCATCAGCACCTTCATTTGGAATTAATAACGAAATATTAGTCGGTAAAAATACAGGAGTTATTTCTTCATATAATGTTTCCGGAACTTCAACAAGACTTGATTCAGTAC
Source organism: Bacteroidota bacterium (assembly GCA_003519545.1). Classification (GTDB taxonomy): domain Bacteria; phylum Bacteroidota; class Ignavibacteria; order Tepidaquicellales; family Tepidaquicellaceae; genus UBA9002. Next base: position 1,015 of record DOWN01000240.1, on the reverse strand, counting down.
CCTATTCTATAAATCAATTTACATTGGAAAGTTCTCTTGCATACAAATCAACAGGTGGATCAAATAAATATATTCTCGCAGGAAATGTATCTTCAACGAATGCAACTGATTTAATAGTGATTGATACATTAAATAATATTTATGTTAATGGAAACAGATTAAGAATAAATTATCAGATTGGAAAAATTTTATCTTCGCCGGTTCTTGCTGATATAAACAAAGACGGTTTACAGGAAATAATTTTTAACGGAAGCGGAAAAATTTATGCAATGAATTATGCGGGAGTTTTAATTGATAACTATCCAGTTGAATTAAATTCAAAAGTTACATCCGGAATTTCTGTTGCCGATGTAAATTCAGATAATATTTTTGATTTAATTTTTGTTACCGAAGACGGTAATCTTTATGTTAGAGGAAATGATGGAGTTATAGTTTCAGGTTTTCCGGTTCAGGTCGGTTTGAATACAATTTCAACGCCTTCTATTGCAAACTTCAATGACTCTCTTGGTATAAGTGTTATATCCGGAGACGGTTATTTATACGCATTCAAAACTTCATTTGCATATAACTCTTCAAAAGTTTTATGGAAAAATTATCTTAATAATGCTTTACACTTAAATAATAATTTTGTCTCATCCGGTTCATTGCCTGTAATTTCTGAAAAACTTCCTAAAGATAAAGTTTATAAC
>DOWN01000240.1:0-182 GCA_003519545.1 Bacteroidota bacterium | reverse complement strand
TGATAACAAAACTTATATACGTTATTTCTTAAATGGCACAACAAATGAAGTTATAATTAAAATTCTGGATTTATCAGGTGAAATGGTAATTGAACTTAGAGGAACTACGAATCCAAAAACAGAAAATGAAATTGTCTGGGATGTGACTGATGTTCAGAGTGGTGTATATTATGGTGTAGTAG
>DOWN01000039.1 GCA_003519545.1 Bacteroidota bacterium | reverse complement strand
ACCAATGTTAATTCGGTTAAAGCTTAAGCCGGAATTTATTGATTTATAAAAATTATCTAAAGTATCAAATCTCGAATAGAATACTGTATTATTATCGGCAAATGTAACATTCCCCAATTTATCTTTTGGGACATTTACAGAATCCCAGCTAATTCCATTATTAGTGGTTCTTAATAAATGTGCAAACAGTTTACTAAATCCGGTTGTTTCATTTAAAAATTTGATTTCATATGTATAATCTAAATTATCATGGGTTGTTTTTATCCATTTTAAACCGTTATTATTGGAAGTATAAATCTTATGATCAAAAAATATAAATAATTTACTTGAGTTATCTTTAATTATATTAATAACTTTACCCATTTCATAATAAGGTATCCATTCATTTATATTTGAAACAAAATTCCAGTTATTTCCATTATTTGTTGATTTATAAATAACACCGTTTCCACTCTGTAAATTATTTACTTTGTTACATATTAGCCATATTTCATTATTTAAAACTGTTAATGAAACCGGTGATAATAAAGAATCATAAAACACCCGTATCCAATTTGAACCTGAGTTTGAAGATAAATATATACTTGCATCAACTAAATTACTGTTATTTTGCTCTCTACCTAAAACTAATATATTTGAATTATTGGTGATACATATTGATGTATATACTTTTTGTCCTGTAGATATTAATTGCCAAGTATCTCCTGAATTTTCTGTTTTATACATTATTTCAAAAACACTTCCTGGACCCGCCTTTCCTCTGACAATTAAAGTATTTTCATTAATTAATTCTAAATTGTAAAAATGTATTAATTGGCCATATTCAAATCCTTTAAACTTCCATGTTTCCCCACCATCTGTAGTTTTTAAAACTGTTCCATTAGATCCAGCTATATATCCTATTTGATTATTTATGAATTTTATATCTCTTAAATTAGAATTAGAATTTGAAATCTGTGAAAACCAATTTAAACCTGCATTTGTAGTTTTGTAAATTTTTCCATCTTGTGATATAATCCATCCTGTATTATTATCAATAAAATAAATATTTGTATGTATATACTGATTACTAAAATTTAATTTTTGATATGTCCAACTGTTTCCATTATCAGTTGATCTATAAACTGTTTTATTTTCGGCAACACCAACAAAAGTATGATTACCAATAAATAACATTTTTTTTATTGAATTCTGAAATGGTTTCGGGGTTACTATTTCCCAATTATTTTGTGGGTATGATATTCCGGTAATTGTAAGAAATAAAAATAGCGTGGATAGAAGTTTTCGCATTATTCTATAATTTATATAAAATAATGCAAAAAATATGCCATTTTAAAAATCTAATTTTTTTAATCTTTTGGCTATATATAAATTTATTTCATAGTCGGCTTACTATCTTACTCCACCCAGTCAACAATAAATACATTTGTTTCGCCGGGTTGAGAGCCATTTCGATTTGATGAAAATACTAATTTTTTTCCGTCGGGCGAAAACATTGGGAATCCGTCAAACTCTTCATCGAATGAAATTCTTTCAAGTCCGGTTCCGTCAATGTTTATAATATATAAATCAAAATTCCTGCTGCGGTTATCATGCAAGTTTGATGAAAAAATTATTCGTTTTCCGTCAGGGTGAAAAAATGGTGCAAAGTTTGCCGCTCCGTTATTTGTAACTCTTATCTTATTTGAACCGTCTGCATCCATTACATATATATCCAATACACTTGGTCTTATTAAACCCTGAGCAAGTAAATCCTGATATGCTTTTAATGATTTTTCATCTTCAAAACGTGAAGCCCTGTAAACAATTTTTGATCCGTCGGGAGAAAAGAATGCACCTCCATCATAACCGGGTTCATCTGTTAATTTCTTAACATCACTTCCGTCTAAATTCATTGTATAAATTTCAATATCTCCATCCCTTGTAGAAGTGAACACTATCTTATCACCTTTTGGTGAAACTGTTGCTTCTGCATCATATCCTTTTTCAAATGTTAATTGAGTAAGTTCACCTGTTTCAACATTCACTTTGAAAATATCATAAGTATCGTATAAAGCCCAAACATATCCTTTTGAAAAATCAGGTTTCGGCGGACAATCATCTCCTCCTAAATGAGTAGATGCATAAACAACTTCTTTTCCTCCCGGCAAAAAATATGCACAGGTTGTTCTGCCTTTACCCGTACTTACCATTTTCAAATCTGAACCGTCCAGATTCATAACAAAAATCTGATCACACTTCAAAGAATCTCTTGTAGATTGAAAAGAAAATTTATCTCCTTCTAAAGAAAAATAAGTTTCTGCATTCTCTCCGCCAAATGATAATTGCTTAATATTTTTAAAATGTTTTTCTCCGGGTAAAATTAATTTTGCATCATCCGATTGTGCAATTAAAACATTCGTTCCCATAAGAAACATAATAACTACAACACTTAATTTATTCTTCAAATCTTGAAACACTGAAAATACCCTCCTGCGAATTTAATTTTTCTATAATTTGATTTAATTGTTTCAGGTTTTTAATATTTAAAATCAAAGTGCCTTCAAATACAGCACCTTTAGTATTTATCACAACACTCTTTATATTTGTTGCTGAAAAATTCTTTGATATAACATTTGTAATATCATTCAACATTCCCGGTCTGTCTTCACCAATAATCTTTAATCCGCCTGTATAATCACCTTCTCCGCTGTCATTCCAGTTTATTTCTAAAATTCTGTCCGGGTCGTGAAGAAACAGGTTAACAATATTTTTACAGTTTTTTCTGTGAATTTTTATTCCTTCTGTTTTAGTTATAAATCCTAAGACTTCATCTCCGGGAATAGGATTACAACATTTAGCGAATTCATATTTCAGACCTTCAAGATTATTTTCTTCTTTTCCGTTATTTACAGATATTCCGTTTGTAGCCGCTCTGGCATCATTAATAAATTTTTCATAAACTTGTTCGGATGATAATTCATTCTGAACAGGTTTATTTTCTGTGTTTAAAATTTTTCCTTTATCTGAGATTATACCGATTACTTCATTTGCTTTATCTTCATCTGTGGCAATGTTATAATAAAAATCTGAAATTTCTTTAAACTTTAGTTTATGAATAAGTTTTAATAATGAATCTTCATTGATATGAAGTTTATTCTTCTTTAGTTTCTTTTCAAAAATTTCTTTTCCTTTTGCGGCAAGATCCCGTTTTTCTGCATTAAAAAATTTCCTTAAATCAGATTTTGCTTTATGAGTAACAACAAACTGTTCCCAGTCAAGTTTAGGGGTTTGATTTTTTGAAGTTAAAATTTCCACCTGATTGCCGCTTTTCAAAACTGTATTTATTGGTACTATTTTTCCGTTCACCTTAGCACCAATACACTTCATTCCAATCTGAGTATGGATTTCAAAAGCAAAGTCCAGTGCTGTTGTTCCTGCCGGCATCACTTTCAAATCACCCTTAGGTGTGAACACATAAATCTCATCCTGATATAAATTCAGTTTGAAACTTTCCATAAAATCTTCAGAGACATCTTTGTCTTTACCTACATTCTCAAAGGTTTCACGGATATACTTCATCCATTTTTCAAGATTCTCTTCGTTAATATTTGTATTCTCTTTATACTTCCAGTGAGCCGCGATACCTTTTTCTGCAATCTCATGCATCTCTCTTGTCTTAATCTGAACTTCCACCATCTTTCCTTCCTTACTTATAAGTGTTGTATGGATGGATTGATAACCGTTTTGCTTTGGAAGTGAAATATAATCTTTAAATCTTTCAGGCACCGGAATATAAATTTGTGAAATCAATCCGTATGCATTAAAACAATCATTTTTATTTTTCGTGTCTATTATAATTCTTACCGCAAACAAATCATAAATCTCGTCAAAAGATTTATTTCTTTGTTTTATTTTTTTATAGATGGAGTAAATAGATTTTGCTCTGCCCTGAATTTCAAATTTTAATCCTTCTTTTTCAAGCGACTGTTTGATTGGTTCGATGAATTTTTTTACAAATCTTTCACGTTCTCTTTTTTTCTCGTTAAGTTTTTTTGCAATCTCATCATACGTTTTTCTGTCAAGATATTTAAAAGATAATTCTTCAAGTTCTGTTTTTACGCTTGATAATCCAAACCTGTGAGCAAATGGGGCATAAATTTCTACAGTCTCCTGAGCCATTCTGATTTGTCTCGGATTGGATAAAAATTCTATTGTTCTTAAATTATGAAGACGATCGGCAAATTTTATCAGCATAACTCTGATATCACTTGTCATGGAAAGCAATAATTTTTTATAAGACTCAATTTGTTGCAATTCATAATTATCAAAAATTCCGTCAATCTTTGTTGCACCATCTACAATCTCTGCAACTTCTTCACCGAATTCTTCTCTTATATCTTTAATTGTAAAATTTGTATCTTCAATTACATCGTGAAGCAAAGCCGAAGCAACCGAGATATCATCGAGTGGAATTTCTTTTGCTACAATTAATGCAACTTCGTATGGGTGTGAAAAATATGGCTCGCCTGAAGCCCTTTTATCTAACTTATGGGCTTCTAAAGCATATTTAAATGCTTTAGCAATGAGGTTTTCATTTACTTTATTTGATGGGAGATTTTTTTTACAATAAAAAATCAGTTCATCTAATTTCTTTTTATAATAACTACTAAGCATTTTTTAGAACTCCTAAACCGTTCCGAACATTCTGTCACCTGCATCTCCAAGTCCAGGAACAATGTATCCTTTGTCATTTAATTTTTCATCATATGCACAAACCGTTACAGTGATATTTTCATTTTGTGATTTTGAAAACGAATTGTTGATTTCTTTGATTCCTTCCGGTGCTGCAATTAAAGAAGCAACAAAAACTTTTTTAATTCCAATTTCAAATAATTTTTTAATCGCATATATCGCACTTCCGCCTGTGGCAATCATAGGTTCAAGTATTATCACCTTTGTATTGTTTTTATCTTTAACAGGTGGAAATTTAAAATAATAATTAACCGGTTGCAAAGTATGTTCATTTCTGAAAATTCCGATATGACTGACTTTTACTTTTGGATATAAATCAATAAATCCTTTTGTAAATCCGAGCCCTGCTCTCAAAACAGGCATAATAACAACATTTTCTTTTACTCTGAAACCTTTTGTTTTTTTCAAAGGTGTGGTGATTGGATAAGATTCTAAACTTAAATTTTTATAAATATCAGCGGCTAAAAAATATGAGATCTTATCTATCGCAACACAAAAGTTATGTTTGTCTGTATTTTTATCTCTTAAAATCGTTAAATATTCTGCAACTAAAGGATGTGTTAATATATTTAATTTTGCCATATACTTTATTCAAAAATTAATTAATCAATTCAATAACTGATTTAATATATAATGACTGTACTGATTTTGCTTTTTGTCCGCCGATATTCATTCCGATTGTCATAGCTGCATTTCGTTCTGTAGTTTTATTTACAATACATCCTTTTGTAATATTAAAAATTATTTTACCTGTTCCTGTTGTATTCACTTCATCAAGAGTTGCAGAAAATCCTTTTTCCTGAATTTTTTTCTCAAGAATTTCATATCCTAAATTTGCATCAATAGTAACTATTGTGCTTCCGTTTTCTGTTTTAATATCGGAAACTTTATAAGTTAAAATTCTTTTTGCTGGAAACTGTGTCAGTAATTCTTCGTCAGTTTTTATCCAAACTGAATCTTTAGCAACTGAAAAATCAGGAAACTGCTGGAAGGTATTCTGCAGATAAAACTTAAAATATTCTGAATTAATTTTTTCTTTTACTATCTCTTTATCTTTTGATGATAAAGTATCACCGAACGCTTTATATACTGCATTGTGAATATTCTCAAGTTCGTATGCTTCAATAATTTCACCTTTTGGTGAGACTCTCATTTTGAAAGGATTGTTAATCAGCGAATTAAATTCAACATAATCCGGTTTTGCATAAATCGAATCTTTTATGTTTGAATTATAATTTTGTGATAGATCTTTTCCATCGGATGAAATTTTTTGTAAAACGGAAATACTGTCATATTTTACTTTGAATGTAATTGTTCCGTTATCATTTACTTCAGTTACTTCTTCAGTTATATAAAAAGTAATATCCTGAGTAGTATTTAATTCTTTGTCTTGAGTTATCGGGCTTAATTCTTTCGCTGCTGTTGCATTGAATACTTTATATCTGAATATATCTCCGACTTTTGGTTTATACACTAATGAAATTTTTTCACCTGTTGAATCTTTGACAATTAAATTTGAATTGGTTGTATCTTTTTTATCTTTGCTTTCGGGTGTATCGGTTTTTGTACAAGACGAAAAACTTATTGCAATCACAAATAACACGACAAAAACTTTTGAAAATTTTAACATTAAAATAATATTCCTTATAATTTTTTTATTATTCAAAAATACCTTTTTTAAAACTCACTTTAAATGAGGAAAAAAGGGATTAAAACCTTGAATCATCTATCTTTTCAAGGTATGAATTGCTGAAATCCACAGTGTTTTTTACGGTTGAATCTTCAAACGGAGAATTAATCTTTGCAATTTTTATTAATTCTGTAAAATTAAATTTCCCGCCTTGTTTGCATAACTCATAATATTCATTCCAGGTTTTTGTTTTATCCTCAGTTGATTTTTTCCAGTACTGTAAAGCACAAATCTGTGCCAGGCAGTAATCTATATAATAGAATGGAATTCTGTAAATATGAGTTTGCTTTTGCCAAAGAGAACCTTCTTCAAGATAACTTATTCCTTCATAGTCTCTGTAAGGAGTATATTTTTTTTCAGTTTCACGCCATGCTTTTTTTCTATCAGCAGGAGATAAATCGGGATTTTCATAAACGATATGTTGAAACTCATCAACTGTCACTCCATAAGGAATAAATGTTAATGCTCTTTCTAAATGGGAAAATTTAAATTTCTCTGTATCCCCTTCAAAAAATAAATCCATCCAATCCCATGTTAAAAATTCCATACTCATTGAATGAATTTCGCATGCTTCCAAAGTTGGATTTCTGTATTCTGAAATTTTAAAATCTCTTGAACAGAATCCCTGAAAAGCATGTCCTGCTTCGTGAGTTAAAACTCTTATATCATCTGATGTTCCATTCATATTTGAAAAAATAAACGGTGCTTTATAATCCGCAATAAATGTGCAATATCCTCCGGGAGATTTTCCGGGTTTCGCATACAAATCAAGTAAATTTTTATCTATCATAAAATCTATAAACTCTCCAGTTTCATTAGAAAGTTCTTTATACATAATCTTTGCCTTATCCATAATCCATTCAGGATTTCCTTTTGGAGTTGCGTTGCCGGACAAAAAATCAACTGCGTTATCATAATATTTCAGATTATCGAGACCGAGTCTTTTTGCCTGCTTGTTTTTTAAATTGTTTGAAACCGGTACTAAATATTTTAAAATTGACTCTCTGAATTTTTTAACCTCATTTTTTGAGTAATCAGTTCTTTTCATTCTTGCATACCCAAGATCAACATAATTTTTAAATCCAAGTTTATGAGCAATTCTTGTTCGGACTTTAACTAACCCGTCAAAAATTCTGTCAAGTTCTTTTGATTTTGATTCGAAAAATTTCCACTTAGATTTAACGGCATTTTCTCTGACGCTTCTATCGGGTGAGTTAATAAACTTGGCAATCTCGGAAATGTTATATGATTTACCATCAATTTGTATATCAGCATTCGCCATAAGTTTAACATATTCATTGACGAGTTTTGATTCTTCAATTATATCATCTGATATTTCATCTGAATAAGTTGAAATTACGGTTTCAGCAATTCTGAATAAATGACTTCCGATTTCTTTTTCTAACTCGGACTTGTTTTTAAGATTGATTAAAGTCTCATAATATTTTTTATTTAGTGCTTCAATCTTAGGTTTAATGTTATCAAAATAACTTCTTTCTTCATCATAAAATTTATCCTGAGTATTGGAAGTATATCTTATGCTTGAAATAGTTTTCATTGTCTCAAAATGATACTTCAAGTCATTGATTTCATAAATATTTTCAATTGCTGATTCTTTTGTATTTGAATTTTTTAAACCGGAAATTAATTTTTCGTATTCATTAGAAAACTTATCTAAATCAGGTCTTACATATTTAAATTCTGAAAATTGCATTTTATTAAAATATTTTTTTTAGTGTTTATCCAATATATAAATAACCCCTAAATAATTGAATTACATTGCAA